>JBOGIC010000475.1:0-2450 GCA_050744985.1 Acidimicrobiales bacterium | reverse complement strand
GCTGAGCGGGTTCGTCATCGGCGGGGTCGTCGCCCTCGTCACGGCGTGGGCCGCCAGCATCTACATCGGCCGGTTGAACATCATCCGCGCCATCCGCGACCAACCCGAGCCGGTGCTGCCCCGCCGTCGTTCCCGGTCGCTGGCGCTGGGCGTGCTCGGCATCCTCGCCGGCGGGGCCACCCTCGTGGCCGGCGTCGCCTACGACAACTGGCTCGGCACGCTCATCGGCATCCCCCTGGCCGCGGTCGCCGCCATCCCCCTCCTCGCCGGCTCGATCGGCCGCCGCGCCGCCGCCTCGTGGGCGTGCGGGCTCACGATCGTGTGGGGTGTCGTGTGCTTCAGCGTCGTGCCCCAGGCGTTCGAGGGCAGCGGCATCCCGACCTTCGTCGCCGAGGGCATCCTCCTCGTGGCCGCGGCCGTCGGCCTGGGCGCGATCAACGCGGATGCGATCGGCCGGCTCGTCGCCAAGCTGGCCGGGCCGGGGCGCAACCTGTCGGCCCGCCTCGGCTTCGCCTACCCGGTGGCCCGCCGGTTCCGTACGTCGATGTTGCTCGGCATGTACGCGCTGATCGTGTTCGTCCTCACGTTCCTCGCCGTATTCTCCAAGCTCTACGACCAGCAGGCGCCCGACTTCATCCGGCAGTCGAGCGCCGGCTACGAGGTCGTCGTCGACTCGAACGAGACGAACCCGGCGACCATCAACACGCTGTTCGGCAAGCCGGGCGTCGCCACGGTCGCCCCGATCGTGCGCGGCGTCGCCAAGTTCTCCTCACCCCAGCACCCGAAGCTGACCAACTGGCCGATGTCAGGGTTCGACAAGTCGTTCATCCAGAAGGGCCAGCCCCAGCTCTCGGCCCGGCTGGACCGGTTCGCGACCGACAAGGACGCCTGGAACGGCGTGTACGACAACAAGGACCTCGTCATCGTCTCGGACTTCTTCCTCGAGGAGGGCACCGGGCCCCGGGAGTCCCGCATCAACGTGGGCGACCAGATCCTGGCCGTGAACCCGACGACCAACGAGCGCCGCACGCTCACGGTGGCGGGGATCCTGAAGTCCGACCTGCTCGACCAGGGCGTCGTGGCGGGTGCGCCCATGGCCCGGACGTTCCTGGGCGCGGCGGCCGTGTCCAACCGGCACTTCGTCGCCGTGAAGCCCGACGCCGATCCCGAGGAGGTCTCCCAGGCGCTCACGGCCGAGCTCGTCCAGTTCGGCGTGGACGCCGACACGATCGCCGCCATCGTGCGCCTCCAGCTCCAGGAGCAGCAGGGCTTCATCCGGCTCATGCAGGGGTACCTCGTGCTGGGCCTGCTGGTGGGCATCGCCGGGCTCGGGGTGGTCATGGTGCGCGCCGTGCGCGAGCGGCGCCGCCAGATCGGCATGCTGCGGGCCATGGGGTTCTCGCGTGGTGTGGTGCGGCGCGCGTTCATGGTGGAGGCGGGCTTCGTGGCCGTGCAGGGCATCGTCGTCGGTGTGCTGCTGGCGCTGGCCGGCCTGCTGGTCGTGGCCCTCCTGGGCTCGCTCGCGGCCACGGCCGCCCCGGCGGCGCAGGCCGCCCGCATCGCTCCCGCCGTCGCCCTGCGCACCGCCGAATAGCACCCCTACGATATGGGCCCCGGGCGGAAGAAGGCCTTGATGGCCCGTCTTCGGTGGTTGCCGGCAATCGCGGTGGTCTTCTCGCTCACGGGCGCCGGTGTGGTCGACGCCGCCCCCCGCCCGTTCGGCGACGCGCGGATCCTGGCGCGGGTGCCGACCCCGCCGGGGTTCCCCGAGGGGATCGCGGTCTTCAACCGGCTCGTCTATGTCGCGGGCCCGGCGGCGTCGGGGACGGCCGGCACGCCGCCGTCGAAGGTGCTGCTCTACGACGCCGTCTCAGGCGTCCTCCTGCGGACCTTCGACGCCCAGGGTGAGAACCTGGCCCTCGATCACGCCAACTCCGGGGTCGCCCTCGACGAGGCAGCCCGCGCCTACGTCCTCAACCCCCAGCTCGGGATCTACCGCCTCTCGCTGAACGGGAGGAGGAGGCCGACTCCCCGCCGCTGCCCGACCTCAGGCCGTGACGCCACCGTGCCACCCGGGACCCCGTCCTCGCCCGGGCCGCTCGACCTTCCGCCGTTGCCGAACGACCTCGTCTTCGACCGCTCCGGGAACGGGTACGTGACCGACTCGTTCCAAGGGACCATCTGGAAGGTGCGGACCGGCGGTGACGGTCGGCACCGAGGCGGTGCGAGGAGGGGGGCGGCAACGGGTCCTGCTGCCTCCCGCGCCGCGGTCACTGCCACTGCGCGGGATCGTCGTGCTGGGGTGGGGGGACTCCCTCGAGGTGACAGCCGTGCCGATCGAACAACGGTCGGAGCTGGTTGTGCCCCAGCGCCATTTCCCGGCGCTGGCCACGGACCCGGTTGCGCTCCTCGAGCTGCTGGCCGTGCCGGTGTTCCGGATAACGCGGCCC
>JBOGIC010000474.1:0-2929 GCA_050744985.1 Acidimicrobiales bacterium | reverse complement strand
CGTGTCAGTCTGTTATTGGTCCCATAACAGACTCGGGAGGGCTGGCAAGATGATGTCGTTGGCTCGACGTGACACCCCGAGGGTGCTGCCCGGATCGCTGATCACGCTGCGAAGACGCTGCGGCAAGCCGAGCTGTCATTGCGCCGGCGGCGAGCCCCATGAGACGCCGGCGCTGTCGTACAGCTTGAACGGCCGCTCCAAGATGCTCACGTTGCGGCCTGACGAGGTCAAAGTCGTGGCCCAGGCGGTGGCTCGGTACAAGAAGGCGGTGGGAGCGCTGGAGAGCGAGGCCTACGCCGAGCTGGCCACGCTGCTCAACACCCTCCAGGCTCGCCGGGGGACGAGGCGATGACCGCCGCACCTGAGGGCTTCGCGTCCTCGCAGGAGTACTTCTCCGGCGTGGTGTCGTTCCTGGTCGGCCCGGAAGCGGCTGGGATGGAGCACGCCGAGCTCGAAGCTCGGCTGCAGACCCACAGCGCCGAGCTGTTCCGCCGTCTCAGCCAGGACCACGTGGACCTGCGGGCCCAGCGCGAGCAGCGCCTGGAGGAAGTGAGAGACGCCAAGGGGGTGGACCGCCCGAGCATCGAGGCGGGCCATGCTCGCGCGCTGGTGATGGTCTTTGGCGAGATCACCCGGCGCCGCTTCGCCTATCGCAAGAAGGGCTACCCCAACCTGCATCCCGCCGACGCCGCCTTCAACCTTCCCGAGGATCACTACAGCCACGGGCTGCGCAGGCTGGCCGCCATCGAGGCGTCACGGGGATCGTTTGGCGCCGCGGCCGAGGCCATTGAGCGGGCCACCGGCCAGCGGGTGGGCAAGCGTCAGGTGGAGGAGCTCACCCGGCGGGCGGCCGTCGACGTCGAGGCGTTCTACGAGCAGCGCCGCCACGAGCCGGTCGACGCCTCCGACATCCTCGTGATCAGCTGCGACGGCAAGGGCATCGTCATGCGCCCAGAGGCCCTGCGTGAGCAGACCCGCAAGGCGGCCCAGGCAGCAACGACGAAGCTGGCGACGAGGCTGTCGAAAGGCGAAAAGAACGGACGCAAGCGGATGGCGACCGTCGGGGCCGTCTACGACGTGACACCGAGGTCACGGACGCCCGAGGACATCTTCGGTCATCAGGACCGGGTCGAGGCGCCGGTGGCCAACAACAAGTGGCTCACCGCCAGCGTCGTGCGCGACGCGGCATCGGTCGTAGCGAGCGTCTTCGACGAGGCCGAGCGCCGCGACCCTGACCACGCCCGCACCTGGGTGGCCCTGGTGGATGGCAACAACCACCAGATCGACCGCATCGAGAAAGAAGCCAAGGCGCGCGGTGTCACCGTCTGCATCGTCATCGACTTGATCCATGTCCTCGAGTACCTGTGGTCGGCAGCGTGGTGCTTCTTCGCCGAGGGCGACCCCGCGGCCGAGCAGTGGGTACGCGATCGGGCGGTCGCCACTCTGGAAGGCGGAGCCAGGGACGTCGCCGCCGGCATCCGACGGCGGGCAAGCACCGAGGGACTGAGCCCCGCCAGCCGCCACAACGCTGATGTCTGCGCCGACTACCTCACCAACAAGGCCGCCTACCTCAACTACCCGATGGCGCTGTCATCAGGGTGGCCGATCGCGACCGGCGTGATCGAAGGTGCTTGTCGCCACATCTGCAAGGACCGCATGGACCTGACCGGCGCACGCTGGGGTCTCCAGGGAGCCGAAGCGGTGCTCAAGCTGCGAACCGTACGCAGCAACGGTGACTTCGATGAGTACTGGCGGTTCCACCTCGCACGCGAGCGAGAGCGAGTACACGCCTCTTGCTACGCGGGCGGCGCCATTCCTACGGCGGCGTAGCTCCCTTGGAAGGAGCCGCACCCTAATGATTCGGCCGAGAGCCCGGGCGAGGAGCGTACGTCTGCCGCGATCGCTCCCGGGAGTTGACGCGCCGGACGCGCAACGCGCCACGGCGTGCCGGCGTGCCGGCGCCCTCGTGCGCCAGCCCGTCGCCAGCAGTTCCGCGACGGCGCCCGCTGTGCTGACGACGTCCGGGGGCCGGACAGTACCGAGGGCGTCGTTCGCGGACCGACGCGTCTGTGTTCTGAACGCCCGACACAGCACCTTGCATCCGTATAGGGTCTCGGGCTCCGCCGGCGCGACGGGGACCGGCGACTACGCCAGGAGGCCAGGGTGCCGACCGTAATTGCACATCACGACGTGAAGGACACGGATCACTGGCTCGCGTCGCCGAAGCGGGAAGAGTTCTTCGGGCCGCTCGGGGTCACGAACATCCGCACGTTTGTCAACCCGGAGAAGCCCACCCAGGTGGCGCTGCTCATGGACGTTCCCGACATGGATGCCGTCATGGCGGCGATGCAGGAGCAGGCGGCGGCCGACGCGATGTCGCATGACGGGGTTCTGCCGGAAACCTTGGTGATCCTCCTCGAGGCCTGACGACCATCGCGCGGCGGCGCCGTCAGCGCGGCGCGTGGCGGTCGAGGAAGTCGTAGACCTCGCTGAAGTCGACGCCGGGGTAGGAGCCTGCGGGCAGCGCGGCGATCACGTACCCGGGCACGCGCACCGACGGCCATACCCTCCCGCGCCACCGGGCGGCGAGGTCGGCCGGGGGCCGGCGGCAGCACTCGCCGTCGGGACACGCGGACACGGCGCGGTGCGTCGTCTGGTGCCCGCGGAACTGGTGGGCGTCCGCCGCCCGGGTGCCGATCGTGATCGCCTCGGGGGGAGCCTGGTCGAGCTCGATGTGGGTCGTGCACCAGAACTCGCCGGCCGGCGTCTCGGTGTACTGGGCGTGGTCGGCGAATCGGTCGAGCGAGAGGAACGCCGCACGCGAGCCCCACCGCCGGCAGGCCCGCTCGCCTTCGATCACACCGGCCGCACCGGTCGGGAACGGCATTCCGTCGTTCTCGTACGCCTTCCAGATCACGCCGTCCTCGTC
>JBOGIC010000473.1:0-6896 GCA_050744985.1 Acidimicrobiales bacterium | reverse complement strand
GTCTAGACCCCCAATGGCGCGGTTCAAAGGAGGTTTGGTGGTCCGCAACCGGTGGGACGACGCCGAGGCGGCCCGCTTCGAGGGCGAACTGGGGTTGCGCGTGTACACGTCGCGGTTGCTCGGCGCGGATCCCGACCTGGTGCTGCACGGTGGCGGCAACACGTCGCTGAAGTCGCGGGTAACCGGCGTGTTCGGCGACGAGGTCGAGGTACTGATGGTGAAGGGCAGCGGCGCCGATCTGTCGGAGGTGACCGAGGAGGGCTTCGCGTCGTTGCGCCTCGCCGACGTGGTGCGCCTCACCGAGCTGGACGAACTGTCCGACCCGGACATGGCCGAGCAGCTGCTCGTGGCGTCGACGCGGGCGGGCGGACCGGCGCCGTCGGTGGAGGCGATCCTCCACGCCGTGCTGCCGTTCCGGTTCGTCGACCACACCCACGCCGACGCAGTCGTGACGTTGACGAACACGCCGGCCGCGGAGTCCATCCTCGGCGAGGTCTACGGCGACGAGGTCGTCGTGCTGCCGTACGTCATGCCCGGCTTCAAGCTGGCGAAGGCGTGCGCGCGGCGGGTGCCCGACGTGCGGGCGCCGGGCGTCGTCGGCGTGGTGCTCATGAACCACGGCATCTTCACGTGGGGCGACACGGCGCGCGAGTCGTACGACCGGATGATCGACCTGGTGTCGCGGGCCGAGCGGTATGTCGCGGCGCGGCGGCAGCCGGCGGCGGCCGCCACCGGGCCCGCGGGTCAGGTCCGCCACGAGCGCGCCGCGCTCCGACAGCGGGTGTCGACGGCCTTCGGGGCGCCGGTGGTCATGTCCAGCCACACCGACGCGACCGTGATGGGCTTCATCGGCCGGCCCGACGTCGACGCCATCTCGCAGCGAGGCCCGGCCACGCCCGACCACGTCATCCGCACCAAGCCGTGGCCCCTGCTCGGCCGCGACGTCGAGGAGTACGCCGGTCGGTATCGCGCCTACGTCGACCGCCATCGGCGGCGCGACATCCAGCCGCTCGATCCGGCGCCGCGGGTGATCCTCGACCCCGAGCTGGGCATGGCCTGCGTCGGCCGTACCGCGCGCGACGCCGGCATCGCCGAGGACATCTACCGCCACACGATGAAGGCGATCCTCGATGCCGACGCGCTGGGCGGCTGGCAGCCGATCACCGAGGCCGACTTGTTCGACATGGAGTACTGGGATCTCGAGCAGGCGAAGCTGCGTCGCCAGCCGCCGCCGGCGCCGTTCGCCGGGGAGGTCGCGCTCGTGACCGGGGCGGCGAACGGGATCGGCCGGGCCTGCGCCGAAGCGCTCCTGGCCGAGGGGGCCGCCGTCGTCGGCATCGACGTCAACCCGGAGATCAAGGCCGCCTTCAGGGGACCGGCGTGGCTCGGCCTCGAGACGGACGTGACCGATGCGGTCGCCGTCGAGGCCGCGTACGAACGCGCCGTCGAGCGCTTCGGCGGTGTCGACGTGCTTGTACTCAACGCCGGCATCTTCGTTCCCGGGATGCCGCTCGCCGATCTCGACCCCGGCACGTGGCGGCGGGTCCTCGCCATCAATCTCGACGCCAACGCTCTCCTGCTCCGGGAGGCCTATCCCGTGCTGCGCCTGTCGCCACGCGGTGGTCGAGTCGTCGTCGTCGGGTCGAAGAACGTGGCCGCACCCGGTCCCGGGGCAGCCGCCTACTCGGCGTCGAAGGCGGCCCTTACCCAACTGGCGCGGGTCGTCGCCCTCGAATGGGGCGACGACGGGATCCGGGTGAACGTCATCCACCCCGACGCCGTGTTCGACACCGGCGTCTGGACGGACGACGTACTGGCCGAGCGCGCCGCCCACTACGGGATGACGGTCGAGGACTACCGCCGCCGCAACGTGCTCGGCACCGACGTCACCAGCGCGGACGTCGCCCGGATGTGCGTGGTGATGTGCGGGCCGGCGTTTGCGAAGACGACCGGCGCCCAGGTTCCGGTCGACGGTGGTAACGACCGAGTCATCTGAGCCGGTCCCACCGCTCCGCCTTCCGGACCCCTGCGTGGTCGTGCTGGTCGGACCGTCAGGGAGCGGGAAGTCGCACTGGGCGGCGGAGTGGTTCGCGCCCGAGCAGGTGGTGGCGTCGGACCGCATGCGGGCCCTGGTCGGCGAGAGCGAGCACGACCAGCGAGCCGGCACCGACGCCTTCGCCGTGCTCGACCTCGTGCTCGAACGGCGCCTGCGGCGGCGCCTGTTCACGGTCATCGACACGCTGGGCCTCGACGGCGACCGGCGCCGCAGCTACGTGAGCCTGGCCCGGAGGCACGACCTCCCGGTCGTGGCCGTGGCCTTCGACGCCGCGCCCGCCGACTGCCGCGCCCGCAACCAGCTTCGCGCGCGACCGGTGCCGGCCAAGGTGCTCGCCGCCCAGCTGCGCCAGTGGCCGGCGGTGCGCGACCACATGGCCGAGGACGGGTTCGACGCCGTGCTGGCCCCCGGCCCGGTGCGGATCGTCGACCCGCGCCACCTCCACGCACCCGAAGCGGCACGCCGCCAACGAGAGGACCCCGCGCCCATGGAGTTCGGCTTGCAGATCAGCAGCTTCACGTGGCCGGGTGGTCCGACGGAGCTCGCCGCACGTCTTGCCGCCATCGCCCGCACGTCCGAGGACGCGGGGTTCACCAGCATCTCGGTCATGGACCACTTCGTGCAGATCCCCCAGGTCGGCCGGCACTGGGAGGAGATGCTCGACAGCTGGACGGCCCTCGGCTTCCTCGCCGCCCATACGAGCCGGGTCACGCTGGGGACTGTCGTCACGGGCGTGACGTACCGCAACCTGGCCCATCTCGGGAAGCTGGTGGCCACGCTCGACGTGCTTTCGGGAGGGCGTGCCTTTTGCGGCATCGGCGCCGCCTGGTACGAGCGCGAGCACAAGGCCTACGGATGGGATTTCCCGCCCGTGCGCGACCGGTTCCGCCTGCTCGAGGACGCGCTGCGGCTCCTGCCGCTCATGTGGGGACCGGGGGCACCCTCGTTCGAGGGCTCGACGATCACCGTGCCGGAAGCCATCTGCTACCCACGGCCCCTGCAGGAGCACGTTCCGATCCTCGTGGGCGGCGGCGGTGAGAAGCGGACGCTGCGCCTCGTCGCGAAGTACGCCGACGCGTGCAACCTGTTCGGCACCCCGGAGACGGTCCGCCACAAGGTCGCGGTCCTCCACCGGCACTGCGCCGAGGTCGGGCGAGACCCCGCGGATGTGCGGATCACGCACCTCGCGTCGATCGGCACCGAGGACGTCGAGGATCACATCGGCGCGTTCCGGGAGCTGGCCGAGGCGGGCGTGCAGACGGCGATGGTCCGGTTGCGGGACGGCGCCACGCCCGAAGGCTTCGCCCCGGTCATCGAGGCGTTCCGGCCTAGATGACGTTGTTGGCCGACCTCGTCGCCACCTCACAGGCGGTCGCCACCACGTCGTCGCGCTCGGCCAAGATCGCCGCGCTCGCCGGCCTGATCCAGCGCCTGGAGCCGGACGAGGTCGAGGTCGTCGTCGCCATGCTCAGCGGCGAGGCGCGCCAGGGTCGCATCGGCATCGGCTGGGCCACGGTGAGTGCCACCCGAGCGGCCGAACCGGCTGGGGTCGCGACCCTCACCGTCGCCGACGTCGACGCCGCCCTCGACCGGCTGGCTCTCCTGACCGGTCCGGGCTCGGTGGCGGCGCGCACCGAGGCCCTCGCGAGCCTGTTCGCCCGGGCAACCGCGGACGAGGCCGAGTTCCTCCGCCACCTCCTGCTGGGTGGCCTCCGTCAGGGCGCGCTCGTCGGGATCATGGCCGAGGCGGTGGCCAAGGCGGCCGCCGTCCCGGCGACCGCCGTGCGGCGGGCGGCGATGCTTTCCGGCGACCTGAGCCGGGCGGCGCGGCTGGCCGTCACCGGCGGTGTCGATGCCCTCGGTGCCGTCAGGCTTCGGCCGCTGTCGCCGGTGCTGCCGATGCTCGCGGCGTCGTCGCCGAACGTGGCTGACGCGCTCGCCGAGACGGGCCCGGCCTCGATCGACTGGAAGCTCGACGGCGCGCGCGTCCAGGTGCACCGCGACGGCGACGAGGTCCGCATCTTCACGCGCAACCTCAACGACATCACCGCCCGCATGCCCCAGCTCGTCGCGGTGGTGCGGTCGCTGCCGGCGGTGTGCTTCATCCTCGACGGCGAGGCGCTCGGATGGGACGAGGAGGGCGAGCGTCCCGGCCGGTTCCAGGAGTCGATGAGCTCGTTCGGCCGCCACGACCCGGCGGAGGCGGGCATCGCGCTCGCCACCCGGTTCTTCGACATCCTCCATCTCGACGGTGACGACCTCCTCGACCTCCCGCTGCTCGACCGCATGGCGGCGCTGGACCGGGTCGCCGGCGCGTGGCGGGTGCCGTCCATCGTCACCGCCGACCCCGACGAGGCCCAGGCCTTCTTCGGGCGCGCCGTCCAGGCGGGCCACGAGGGCGTCATGGTCAAGGCCATCGGTTCGCCCTACGACGCCGGCCGGCGCGGCGGCGCGTGGCGCAAGGTCAAGCCCGTCCAGACCTTCGACCTGGTCGTGCTGGCGGCGGAGTGGGGGCATGGCCGCCGCCAGGGCTGGCTGTCCAACCTCCACCTCGGTGCCCGCGGGCCCGACGGCGGGTACGTCATGGTCGGCAAGACGTTCAAGGGCCTCACCGACGAACTGCTCACGTGGCAGACGGCCGAGCTGCTGGCGCGCGAGACACACCGCAGCGGCATCACCGTCCACGTCCGGCCCGAGCTGGTGGTCGAGGTGGCGCTCGACGGCGTGCAGTCGTCCACGCGCTACCCCGGCGGGCTCGCCCTCCGGTTCGCGCGCGTGCGCCGCTACCGCGACGACAAGACCCCCGCCGAGGCCGATGCCATCGAGTCGCTCCAGGCCCTCCTCCGCTGACGGGAGGCCGGCAGGTATCGTCGGGAGACGGCTCTCCAGACCATGACGGCTCCGGCCCTCGAGCCCGAGGCGGGGCCCGAGCAGCCTTCGACGCAGTGGTTCCTCGGCACCGTCTGCCTGCTGCTGGTCGCGCTCATCGTGATCGACCGGGCTCGGGTGCTCGGCGCGTTCGGCCTGCGCTACACCGACGAGGACCAGACGATCATGTGGGTGACGGCGCAGGACCTCAACCACCTGCGCGTGTTCGTGCCGTACTTCTACGGGCAGTCCTACGCCAGCTGGGTCGAGGCCCTGGCGGCCGTGCCGTTGCTGGCCGCCGGCGTGGCCGTACGCACGGCCGTGCCCGTAGCCGCGGCCGTGGTCGGGGCCGTGCCGTGCCTGCTCATGGCGGCGATGGCCTGGCGGCGGCGGGCGCCGCTCACCGCGGCGGTCGTGCTCACCGGCTTCCTCCTGCTGACCACCGACGCCGTTGTGATCTCGTCCATCCCGCGCGGCCTGACCGGCGGCATCTTCGTGGCCGCCATCGGCGTCGCCCTCGTGGTGGGGAGGAGGGAAGTTCCGCCGCTGTGGGCCGTCACCACCTTTGCGGCGCTGGCCGTCATCGGCGCGTCGCTCAACCAGTCGTCGATGTTCCTCAGCGCCCCCGCCGGGGCCTACCTCGTCGTGCGGCACTGGCGCCGCCTGGAGGTGTGGCTGTGGGCCGGTGTCGGGGCCGGTGTGGGGGTGATCTTGCACACGCTGGCCAAGGACTTCTACGCCGACCGACCGGCCTACGACTTCCACCCGGAGTGGCAGCTCTCACTGCAGGCGGACGTGCTCGACCGGAGCGTCCACCACCTCGGCGACTACTTCACGGCCTACGCCGTGGACTTCCTGCGAACGCCGGTGCTCCCGCTGGTCGCCCTGGCCGCCGCGATCGCCCTCCTGGTCGCCAAGCGGGGTGTCCCCGGAGCGGTGGCCGGCGTGGTCGCCGTGGGGGGGCTCGTCGTGAGCCTGTCCATGTTCAAGGCGACCGACGGCACGACGGGGATCTTCCTCCCGTACTTCCGCTTCTACCTGGCCCTGCCGGCGGTGCTGGCGTGGTTCGTCGTCCAGGCGGTGTCCGACGAGCGGGTGCGCCCGTGGGTGAACCGGCTCGTCGCCGGAGGCCTGCTCGTCCTGGCGTTGGCCGGGTTCGGATGGCGGCAGGCCCGGCTCGACGCCGAGGTGGCCGGCATGACCGCCGGCCGGATCGCCTCCGGACCGGGAGTCGGGACCACGTCGGGCAGCGGCGCCCGCACCGCGGCGGTGCTCGAACGCTGCCGGGAGACCGGCGAGTTGGCCGACCGGCTCGATGTCGAACTGGTCGTCTACGCCCAGGACCGCCTGGCCAGCTACATGTGCGGCGCCGAGCTGTACGACAGCATCGAGACCGTCTAC
Organism: Acidimicrobiales bacterium; assembly: GCA_050744985.1. Taxonomy (GTDB): domain Bacteria; phylum Actinomycetota; class Acidimicrobiia; order Acidimicrobiales; family AC-14; genus JBOGIC01. The sequence continues at coordinate 571 of JBOGIC010000473.1, read as the reverse complement.
CCGCCCTACGAACGTCGCACATGGCGCCTCATCGACGAGTCCACCAACGACCGCACCGCCATGCTGGTCGCCGACGTCGACCCCGGTCTGTGCGACCGGGCGGCCGGGTTGGTGTCGTCCTGCGAGGTGGTCAGCAAGGCGCTCGGCATGGTCGTGCTCCGCTTCCCGCCCCAGCCGGTGATGGACCTCGTCCGCCGGCTCGGAATTCAGGTGCGGCCGTTCGACTTGCCTGTCGATCCGGCGCGGTCCCGTTCGTCGTAGGTTCGTCTCCGGCAAACGGCCGGGGGAAACGACGGGAGGACCTATGAAGTACATGTGCCTGATCTACGCCGACGAGCACGCGCAACCGCAGGGAGCCGACGCGGAGGCGCTGTACAAGGCCTATTTCGCCTTCTCGGAGGAGGTCGTGGCGGCGGGCAAGTTCGTGGCCGGTGACGCGCTCGAGCCGGTGAGCACGGCCACCACCGTCCGCGTCCGTGACGGCCAGACCCTCACGACCGACGGGCCGTTCGCCGAGACCAAGGAGCAGCTCGGCGGGTTCTACATCCTCGACTGCGCCGACCTCGACGAG
>JBOGIC010000472.1:0-8866 GCA_050744985.1 Acidimicrobiales bacterium | reverse complement strand
TCCGGCTCCTGTGCGAGCTGGCCCAGTCGCCCGGTCGGGTGCTCAGCCGGGAGACGTTGCTGGAGCGGGTCTGGGGCTATGACTATTTCGGCGACAGCCGCCTCGTCGATGTCCATGTCCGCCGGCTGCGGCGAAAGGTCGAGGACGATCCGGGCCGGCCTCGATGGATCCTCACCGTGCGAGGGCTCGGCTACAAGGTCGGCCCGTGAGCGACGCCACGACGTCGGTGGTGGGGCCGCCCGGGCGCGGTGCCCGCCGGCTGGGTCTGCGTAAGCGGCTCGTCGTGATCTTCGCCGTCGGGGCGCTCCTCCTGTCGGCCTCCGTGGCCGTGATCTCCTACGAGCTGGCCCGTAGCGGGATGATCCGCTTGCGGCAGACATCGTCGGAGCAGCAGGCGTTCGTGAACGCGCGCCTGGTCCGCTCGCGTCTCCGGCTCGGTGATCCCGACATCGCCGCGCTGCTCACCTCGATGAGCCCGCGTTCGACCTCGTCGCACCTCCTGCTGCGCGACGCTCAGTGGACGACGGGCGGATCGGTCTCCGATGCATCGCTGATCTCGGCGGCGATGCGCGAGGTCGTGGCGCAGGGCCACGCCGGCTGGCAGTTCGTGCGGGTCGACGGCCAACCGCGCCTGATGGTGGGCGTGCCGATCGCCGAGTTCGACGCGCAGTACTTCGCGATCTACCGCGTCGACGTGCTCGATCGGACGCTGCGGGTGATGCGAACGTCGCTCGTCGTGGCCGCCATCGCCACGACGCTGGTGGGCGCCGCCGCCGGGTGGTGGGTCAGCCGGCGGGTGCTGCGGCCCCTCGCCGATGTCTCCACCGCCGCCGCGGCGGTGACGACGGGCCGCCTCGACGCCCGCCTCGATGTCGGGACCGACCCCGATCTGGCGACCGTGGCCTCGTCGTTCAACCGCATGACCGAGGCGCTCCAGACCCGGATACAACGGGACGCGCGCTTTGCCTCCGCGGTGAGCCACGAGTTGCGCTCCCCGCTGTCGACGCTCGTCGCGGCGGTCGACGTGATGGCGGGCCGCCGCGATGAGCTCTCGGCGCCGGCCCGCGAAGCCCTCGACCTGCTGGCGGCCGAGGTCGGTCATCTCCGCCGGCTGGTCGAGGACCTCCTCGAGATCTCGCGCTTGGAGGCCGGGGTCGCCGACGTGGCGATGGAGGAGGTCAGGCTCGAAGAGCTCGTGCACCACGCCGTCGACTCGACGACCTCCCGACCCGTACCGGTCGAGATCGACGATGCGGCTGGATCGACGATCGTGAGAGCCGACAAGCGGCGCCTCGAGCGTGTCCTGGGCAATCTCATAAGCAACGCCGAGCAGTACGCGGGCGGCCCCACGAGGGTCGCCGTCGAACGCCGCCCGAACGTGGCCTGGATCTGTGTCGAAGACGCCGGTCCCGGCGTCCCCCCCGAGGAGCGCGAGCAGATCTTCGAGCGCTTCGTCCGGGGGCGGGTGGCGGGTGCTCGACGACCTCAGGGCGGAGCCGGACTCGGGCTGTCGCTCGTGTCCGAGCACGTCCGGGTCCATCACGGCCGGGTCTGGGTGGAAGACAGAGCCGGAGGTGGCGCACGGTTCGTGGTCGAGCTGCCGGTGTCGTCGTGACCGCTCGACGGGTGCTGGCGGCCGCCGTGCTCGCCCTCTTGACCGCCTGCGGCGTGCCGGCCGACAGCGAGCCGAGGGTGGTCAAGGACAGCGACGTGCCCTTCGACCTGCTCAGCCCCACCAGCACGCCGTCGTCGACCGTGCCCGGCTGAGCGCCGGAACTGTCAACAAATCGTAACGTTTTCGTCCGCGCATCGTCGCATGGCAACGCCATCATTTGTTGGTCAGTGCTCGGCGCGTGTTCCGCCCACGGGTGGACCTGCGCAATTGATTAGATCATCTGGACCGCCATTCACCTTGGTTTATGGCGGTCCTTTTGTCGTCTCGGTGCGCAAATACCCTGTTCAGCCGCCTGAACAGGGCCGATGTGAGGGCAACTATATGTAAGTATGCTCTAGCCAGAGAGTGCATATTGCGTAAATGCCTTCAGCACGCGAGACTCCACTTACCGTCCAAATGGGCGGCCCTATCAGTACGAGAGCAAAGGAAGAGGGTGGGAATGAATCTTCGGAGAAAGGCAGCGGTAGCCTTCGGCGCGGCGGCGACGGCGACCGTCATCGCCGGGGCGGCCGCGTTCGCGTGCACCAATCTGGCGACGCTCAACCTGTCCAGTTCGGCCGGCAAGGCGGGCGACACCGTCACCGTGACCGGATCGTCGTTCCGCGTCGACGCGAAGAACATCGCCGCGTCGCTCCCGGTCGTCCTCCACTGGAACGGCGTCGACGGCGCCACCCTGGCCCAGGTCCAGCCGGACAAGGCCGGCAACATCTCGGCGACCTTCACGGTTCCCGACGGCCAGCCCGGCTACTACGTGATCGTGGCCACGCAGCGCAACGCGCAGGGGGTTGACACCTACGGCACGCCCGCCCGGGCCAGCTACCAGATCCTCGGTCCGAACGGCCAGTCGGTGGTTCAGCCCGTCGGCTCCAGCGCCGGCGCGGTCACCACGGAGTCGTCGTCGTCCGGGATCATCGCCCTGACGGTCGGCCTCGGTGTCCTCGGCCTCGCGCTGTTCGGCGCCGGCTTCGCGGCCTTCGTGAAGCAGGCACGCCGGGCGCCGGCTGCGGCCCAGGTCCGCAAGTAGCGACCAAACGCGGGAGGCCACGGCGCCCGTCGGTGGCGCCGTGACCTCCCGTACTGACCTTTTGGCTCCGGCGTCGCCGGCCTTTCGGTCACCGTCCGGGTCTCCCACCTCTTCCCGGGCGGTGGCAGGAAGTCCGGCGGCGCCGGAGCTTCGCGTCGAGCCCATGGGTTCGCCGTGAGCGGTGCCGGGTAGACATATGTATGACGCATACATATGGAGGTCACCATGGCCCAGGCAACCGGATCGTTCGAAGTCGCTTCGTGGGACGAGGAGCCGTACGAGGAGCTGGACGGCGGCGGCAAGCTGACCCGGGCCACGGTGACGCTGAACCTCAGCGGGGACATCGAGGGCGACGGGTCGGTCGTGTGGCTGATGTGCTACCGGCCGGACGGCACGGCCCACTTCGTCGGGCTCCTGCGGGTGACCGGCGCCGTCGGCGGTCACAAAGGGACCGTCGTGCTCGACACCACGGGTGACTACGAGGGCTCCGAGGCAGTGGCCGAATGGTCGATCGTCCCCGGATCCGGGACCGACGAGCTCGCCGGTCTCATCGGTCGCGGCACCGGGCGCGCGCCGTCGCAGGGCCCAGCGTCGTTCGAGCTGGAATACGGGCTCGCGTGACGGCGGGCGAGCAGGCCGAGAACCTCCTGGGTGCGCTGTCGCTGGCGATCACCGACCGGATGGACGCCGATAGTGCGGACGTGGCCCTGTCGGCTCTGCAGCACATCCTCGACCGGCCCTCGATCGACCGGCTCGCCCGCGTCCTGGGGCTCAGCTCATCGGGAACCGTCCGCCTCGTCGACCGGCTCGCCGCCGCCGGCTACGTCGAGCGCACGGCCGGGGTCGACCGGCGGACGGCGTCGATCACCCTCACCCCCGCCGGCCGCCGGGAGGCGGAGCGCGTCAGCACGAACCGGCAGTCACTGCTGCGCGGTGCCCTGTCCGTGCTGTCGCCCGCCGAACGTGAGCAGTTCGGAGCGCTGGCGGGGCGCGTGCTCGCGGGGATGGTCCGCCCGCCGGGTGCCACCCGGTGGACGTGCCGGTTGTGCGACACGGGGGCGTGCGGGCGGCCGGAAGGCCGGTGCCCCGTCGCCACCGCGGCCGGCTGGCGGCCGGATACCACCCCCTGAACCCACACACAGGCCGTGGCGACGATCCACACTGGGGCGGAGGGGTTGGCCGACGGGAGGGGTTCCGAGGTGGGTGACGCAGAGCAGGCGCTCGCCGATGTGGTCGCGCAGCGCGACGCGCTCGAGCAGAAGGTGGTGACGCTCGAGAACCGGATGCGGTGGCGCGCGCGGTTCCGCCGCTGGGGAGCGGCGTTCCTCGTCGTCCTCACCTGCATCAGCTTCACGGCCGCGACGACGGGCGTGTGGGCCAAGCGGAACTTCCTGAACACGGAGGTCTTCGTGGAGCGGGTGGGACCCCTCGTCCACGAGGTCGAGATGCAGGAGGCGATCAGCCGCATCCTGAGCGACAGCGCCGTCGAGGTCATCGACCCCCGGCGGCTGGTCAGCGAGGCGCTACCCGAGCGCGGGCAGATCCTCGTGGGGCCGATCAGCGGCGCGGTGGAGTCCTTCATCCGCAACCGCGTCGAGAACTTCGTCGCCTCCGACCAGTTCGACCGCCTCTGGCTGGCCACCGTCGAGAAGGCGCACCGCAGCGCCGTCGCCGTGCTGGAGGGCAAGCGCAGCGACTTCGCGTCCACGGCCAATGGCGAGGTGTCGCTGAACCTGGTGCCGATCATCAACGCGGTGCTCGCGGAGATCGGCAAGTTCTCGCCCGACATCCTCGGCCACAACATCCAACTGCCGACCCTGACCGTCGACGAGGCTCCCGACGCCGCCGTCCGGCGCCTGGAGGGCGCGCTCGGCGTCAACCTCAAGGATGGCTACGGCCAGGTCACCGTCTTCAAGTCCGACGAGCTGAGCAGCGTGCAGAACGCGGTCGAGCTGTTCGACAAGGGAACGATCCTGCTGGTGCTCGCGACGCTCGTGCTGTTGCCGCTGACGCTGTGGGTGTCGCCGCGCTGGCGGCGGACCTTGCTGCAACTCTGCGCCGGCATCGCCATCGGCATGGTGCTGGTGCGGCGGGCGAGCTTCTTCGTCGAGAGCGACGTGCTCGACCTCGTGAAGAAACCGGCGAACGAGGGAGCCGTCCAGCTGCTGCTGACCACCTTCCTCGCCCCCCTCCGGACGTTCGCCCTGTGGGTGCTCGCGGCGCTGGCGGCGGTCGCCGCCATCGCCTTCATCACCGGCCCCTACCCGTGGATGGTGCGCGTCCGGCGTGGGGTGCGGGCGAACACCGAGCGCGCCGCCAGCCTGGTCGGCAAGGGGGCGCGCAGCGTCGCCGACCCGCGTGCGGCGACGTGGCTGCAGGCGTACAAAGACAAGGTCCGCATCGGCGAGGCCGCAGTGCTGCTCCTCGCCCTGCTGTTCCTCAACCTGTCGTGGCTGGTGATCTTCGTGCTCTTCGCCATCGTGGCCGCCATCGAGGTGGTGATGATGCGCGCCCTGCCGGAGCCGGAGCCTGAGCAGCCCGAAGAGCCCGGGCCCACGGCGGAGCCCGAGCCCACGGTCGCGAAGGAGGGTTAGTCGGCCAACGCTTCGGCCTCGGCCTCGTCGCCGGCGAGGATGCCGACGGCGATGAGGTCGAGAGGGTGCACCCAGCTGTCGATGATGGGCGTGCCACCCTGGCGGGCGATGATCTCCCGCAGGGGGACGGCCCACCGGTGCTCGAGCAGCACGATGGCGGCGGCCGAGCCGTTGGGGATCTCCTCGATCACGTCGATGAAGTTCCCTTCGTCGATGACGTGGCCGTCGGACCCGGCCTCCGCACCGAGCAGCGCGCCCAGCTCGGCGCCCTCCTCGCCACCGACCCCGAGGCCGATGAGCGCGCCGACGGTGGCGCCGTACTCGGTCGCCTCGTCGGTCGACAGGTCGCTGAACTGGAGGATGGCCACGTCGCCGGCGTCGTCTTTGTAGATGGCCAGGGCGTCGACCACCCGGACGATGTCGGCCTCCTTCAGGCGCTCCAACTCGGCGATGATCTCGCCTCTGAACTCTGGCTCGTCGAAGCTGACGACAACCAGCTGGACAGGTCCCATGGTCATTGGGGGGTCTCCTACCTCGAGAGAATCTGCTGCTTCTGGGCGTCGAACTCCTGCTGGGTGAGGATGCCGGCATCGAGCAGGCTCTTGAGCTCCTTGAGCTCCGCCGACTTCTGCTCCATGGACGAGCCGGATGGCGCGGCGGCCGCGGGCGGGGGCGGCGGGGGCGGCGGGTACTGCTGTTGCGGTTGCTGCTGCTGGGACTCGAGCTCCTCGATGCGCTGCTCCTGGTCGGCCTCGCGGGACTTGGACTTGGCGGCGTGGCTACCCGCCGCGTAGCCCACCCCGGCAACCATGGCGCCGCGCATCAGCGGCCTGCGCCTCATGATCATGGATCTGCCCTCCTTGTCACCCTGTAGCACCGCATCATCGCTCGGCCGGCGGCAGAACGTCCATAGGACTTCCGGCCCGTATGGGGTGTGCCGTTCGGCCTTTCCGTCCTCGTGGGCGTCGGGATGGCTACTGTTCGCCGCGCGACCTGGGGGGTGCAGCGGTGACGGTGGGTTACCCGTGGGAGAGGGAGTACGCCACCGTCGAGGGCGTCACCGAGCTGCGGGTGCACGGCGTCGGCGGCACCACCCCCCAGACCATGCTGTTCGACCCGATGCCGACCGAGGTCGCCGGGGACACCACGGCGGGCTTCTGGCGCACGCACAGCCGCGCCGGGCGCCGGCTCGAGGCCTACTCGTGGGGCGGCCTCACGTCGCGAGCCGCCACCCGCGCCTTCTGGGTGCTGCTGATGCCGTTCACGTTCGCCAACGTCGCCGGCTGGATGCAGTACCACCCGGGCGAAGCGGGCCCGGGGAAGAGCCCGCCCGCCCGCCACGGGCCCGACGGCGTGCTCGTGAAACTGCTGTGCCTGAGCCTGACCGTTCTCGGCATCGCCGGCGCCGCCACGATCTCGCTCGACCTGATCGCGTACCAGTGCGGCGGTCACTCCGAGTGCTTCGCCGACCGGTGGTGGTTGTGGCCGCTGAGCCAGGGCCAGTTCTCGGAGCGACCGGGCCAGCGCCTCGTGCTCGGCGCCATCGCACCCCTCCTCCTGCTGGGGGTGCTCTGGTACCTCGGGCGCCGGACGGCCCGCCGCTACGAGTCGATCACACCGCCCGGCGCGATCCCCGAGTCCGAGGGGCCCCTGTTGCTGAGGCCGTCCACGTGGGATGGCGAGGTCCGGGTCAGGGGCGAACAGGAGGCGCACCTCGCCGCCGGCATCGCCCTCATCGCCGGCCTCGTGGCCCTCGCGGCCGGCGCGCTGGCGCGCCAGAACGACGAGGGGGCGGCGCTGGGCGTGGTGATCGCGGTCGCGGCGACCGCCGTCCTGGTCGTCGCGGCGGCGGTGTTGCTGGGCGAGGGCAAGCAGTCCAAAGCGGTCTTGGCGGCGGCCGGCGCGGTCTTGGTCGGAGCCTGCGTGTGGGCGTGGACGCTGCCCGCGTTCACGACGAGACGACAGGTCCTTCCCGGCATTTCGCGGACCGGCGAGGTCGTGTTCGGTGTGCAGCTGATCCTGCTCATCGCGCTTGCCTTCGTGATCACGGCGCGGCTGCGGCGGGCCCGGCCCTGCCCCCCGGCGTTCCGGTGGGCCGGCCCCGTCGTGCTGTCGGCCCTGTCCATCTTCATGGTCGGCTCGGTCGTCGGGGGCGGGATGCTGCGGGTGGCGGACGTGTTGGGCCAGCCGGCGGACTCGGCGATGGTGCGTTCGTCCGAGGTGGTCATCTTCGCGCCCGCGTCCTACGACTGGCTCTCGATGCTGTTTGCCATCGGTCTGGCCGGCACGGTCCTCGGCGGGCTCGCCGCCATCGTGTGGTGGCTGCGGATGCCGAAGGACGAGGTCGACAAGGTCATGGCGCGGTACCCGAACGCGCAGGAGGGCGACCGCGGGTGCGCGGCGGGCGTGGCCAAGGCCGAGCGCCTCGCCCAACTGCCTCGGAAGGTGGATGCGCCGCTGTCCGCCGGCATCGGCCTGGTGCTGCTGATCGCCGTGGTGTCCTACCTCGTGCGCATCGGCGGCGGTGAGGTGTGGCGCGCCTACCCGACGGTCGACAGCCACCTCAGCTGGTTGCGCAACGGGGCGAGCTGGGCCGTCACCATGCTGCCGGTGCTGGCGGTCGGCCTGGTCGCCAGCTCGTACCGGTCGTCGGCTAAGCGGCGCACGGTCGGCATCATCTGGGACCTCGGCACGTTCTGGCCCCGGTGGTTCCATCCGCTGGCGCCGCCGTGCTACGCCGAGCGCGCCATCCCCGAGTTGCAGTGCCGGATCCTGCGCCTGACCAACGTGGGGGGCCGGGTGGTGCTGTCGGCCCACAGCCAGGGCACGGTGTGGGCGACCGTGGCGCTGCGCATGCTGCCCCCAGAGCACCGGGAGCGCATGGCGTACGTCACCTACGGCAGCCCGCTCACGTACTTGTACCCGACGCTGTTCCCCGACCACTTCCCGGCCGTGCACGAAGACCTCGCCGATTCCCTGTCGCCCGCCGCCCCCGCCGCCGGCTTCGCGCGCTGGCGCAACTTCTGGCGCCGCACCGACCCGATCGGCGGCCCCGTCGACACCGGTGACCCGCTCAACGATCCCGAGCCGCTGCTCGACCCCGTTCCCCCGCTGTGCCAGTGCGGTGCCTGCGGTCGTATCAACGGCCACTCGCACTACCTCGAGGACGAGCCCGTCGACCGCCACATCGCCGGGGTCGGGCGAGCGATCTCGGCTTCTTCACCGGTCCCTAACGCCGGTGCCACGCCTCCGGATCCGCCAGCAATTCTCTGACCACGTCGGGGAGGGTTCCGGACGCGATATCGGCGAGCGTGACGCTTTCGAGCACGAGGCGCAGAGCGGCCCGGGTCGCGACCCAGACGTCGCGCAGGTGCTCGGCCGGCGGTTCGTACCGGGCGTCCTCGGGGCGCAGCCCCCGCACGTCGGCCAGCGGGCCCTCCAGGGCGCGGATGACGTCGGCGACGGAGACCTCGGACGGGGGCAGGCTCAGGCGGTAGCCACCGTCGGCGCCCCGGTGCGACGCCACGAGGCCGGCGTGGCGCAGCGACACCATGATGTTCTCGACGAACCGGA
>JBOGIC010000471.1:0-3582 GCA_050744985.1 Acidimicrobiales bacterium | reverse complement strand
CGTGCCATTCGAAGAACCCGTCCACGACGACGGCCAGCCGGCGGGCCCTAGCCGAGCCCGAGATGCGCTCACCCCGGGCGTTGAACGACCGGTTGGCGAAGCCCCAGTGGAAGAGATCGAGCACGGGACCGCGCTCGTCGACGAGACCGGGCAGGGTCCGGGTCGGGGCGATGTTGTAGCCGGGCTCGTAGCGGTCGATCACGTCGGCGGCGATCCGGGCGTCGAACGCCTCCGCCAGGACGTCGACCGGCCGGTATACGGCAACCCGCCCGCACATGGCCGAGCGTCAGACGGCGGCGGTGGTCTTGTCGCGACGGCTGGCCATGCGCTCGACGACGCGGGCCATGCGCTCGAGGTGGCCGATCACCTTCTCGCGCGCGGCCTCGGCCTCGGGGGTCAGGCCCTCGAGCTCGTGGAGGTGCCAGTGGTTGCGTACGACGGGGAGCAGCACCTGCTCGAGGAGGATCCCGAGGTCGAAAATGCCGACGGCGGCGATGGCGCGGGCATGGGCGGCGAAGTCGGGCACACCCGTCCCGGGCATCGCGAAGCCGGGGACCTGGTCGGCGATCGCGAGGACCATCGTGGAGGGGTCGATCTCGATGGCCGCGCTCACGAGGTCGCGGTAGAACAGGTGGTGGAGGTTCTCGTCGGCCGCCACCCGCGCCATGAGGTCGTACCCGCGCGGGTCGGTGAGGTGCTTGCCCGTGTTGCGGTGCGAGATGCGCGTCGCCAGTTCCTGCAGGGCGACGTAGACGAGGCCCTGCGAGGCGAGCGGCGGGTCGGGCACCTCCCCCAGGCTCACCTGCTGCATGCGGGCCCGCTCCAGCGCCACGGGGTCGATGGCGCGGGTGACCGTCACGTAGTCACGGATGACGATGCCGTGGCGCATCTCCTCGGCCGTCCAGCGGCGGGTCCACTCCCGCCACGGGCTGTCGGCGCCGAACAACCGCTCGATGTTGTTGAAGTAGTAAGGCAGGTTGTCCTCGGTGAGCAGGTTGAGGAACAGCGCGCTGCGCACCGGTGGCGACGGCGTGTCCGGCATCTCCTCCCACTCCTCACCGGGCACGAAGTCGCGACCGCGGCTCCACGGCACGTACTCGTGGGGCAGCCAATCCTTGGCCGTGCCGAGGTGCCGGTGCGTGAGGCGCTCGGCGACGGGCGCCAGCTCGTGGAGGAGGGCGGACTCGTCCATTCGAAGGGACAAGCCTATCGCCCGGCTGAGGCAGGCAAATGACAAAGTCGTCGAACAGTTCGACGATCGAACTTCTAAGCTTATGACCATGACCCTCACCCCGGAGGTCCGGGCGGTACGGGCGGTCGCCCGGCTGGCCCGGCTGTTCGAGTGCTCGCTCGGTGACCTCTCGCTGACCCAGTACCGCGTGCTGGCCATCGTGTCGGACGGGGGTGAGCGGGCCACGCACCTCGCCCAGGCCCTGGCCGTCGCCAAGCCGACCGTGACGGCGGCCGTCGACGGCCTCGTCGAGCGCGGCTGGCTCGCCCGGGAGCCGGTGCCCGGTGACCGGCGGGCGGTGCGCATCGCCCTCACCGCCGGCGGGCGGGACGCGCTGCACCAGGCCGAAGCGGGCATGGTCGACCGCCTGTGCTTCGTACTCGACGCCAGTGGGGACGACGGCCACACCCTCGACGCCCTGGCGCGCCTCGGGCCCTCACGGGAAGGAGCACGCACGCCTTGAAGGCAGGCCAGGCCGCCGGCCTGCGTGGCCAGAACGCCGCGGGCTGGGTCCGCCGGCTGCTCCCCTACGTGAAGGCGCACCGCCGCGATGTGGTGCTGTCGTTCGTCGCCGCGCTCGCCGGCCTGACGGTCACCGCCCTCACGCCGGTGATCCAGATGGTGATCGTCGACGACGCCATCTTCGGCGACGACCGGTCGCTCGCGCCGTGGCTCGTGCTGCTCGTGGCGGCCGGGCTGTTCCGGTTCGGCGCCGCCCACATCCGCCGGTACATCGGCGGGCGGGTGGCGCTGGGGGTGCAGTACGACCTCCGCAACGACATCTACGCGCGCCTGCAGCGGCTCGACTTCGCCCGCCACGACGAGTTCCACACGGGCCAGCTCGTGTCCCGAGCCATCTCCGACGTGGCGCTCGTGCAGGGGCTGTTGGCCTTCCTCCCGCTGTTCAGCGGCAACATCGTGCTGCTCGTCATGTCGCTGACGATCATGACGTTCATCTCGCCGCTGCTCACGGTGATCGCCGTGCTCGTCGTGCCCATCGTCACCCTCGTGGCCCTGCGGCTGCGCACGACCGTCTTCCCGGCCGCGTGGTTCGCCCAGCAGAAGGCGGCCGAGGTGGCGGGCGTGGTGGAGGAGGCCGTGGCCGGCGTACGGGTCGTGAAGGGGTTCGGCCAGGAGCACCAGGAGCTCGACCGGCTGGTCGACGCGTCGGAGGACCTGTTCCGCGCCCGCATGCGGGCGGTGCGCATCCAGGCCGGCTTCACCTCGGGCCTGCAGGCCATCCCCTCCCTCGGCCAGGTCGGCGTGCTGGCGCTGGGCGGATGGCTCGCCGCCGAAGGCCACCTCACCGTCGGCGCCTTCCTCGCCTTCTCGTCCTACCTGCTGCAGCTCGTCTCGCCGGTGCGGATGCTGTCGAGCCTCACCGTGATCGCGCAGCAGGCCCGGGCGGGCGCCGAACGCATCTTCGAGGTGCTCGACTCGACGCCGCTGGTGGCTGAAAGACCCGACGCCCCCGACCTGCCGCCGGTCGAGGGCCGCATCACGTTCGACGAGGTGGCCTTCGGCTACCTCCGCTCCGAGCCGGTGCTCGACGGCTTCAGCCTCACCGTCGCGCCAGGCGAGACGGTGGCCCTCGTCGGGCCGTCGGGGTCGGGCAAGTCGACCGTCGCCCTGCTGCTGCCCCGGTTCTACGACGTGCAGTCGGGGGCGGTGCACATCGACGGCGTGGACATACGCGACGTCACGCTCGAGTCGCTGCGCCGCCAGATCGGCGTGGTGTTCGAGGAGACGTTCCTGTTCTCCGACACGGTCGGCGCCAACATCGCCTACGGGCGCCCCCACGCCACGGCCGCCGAGATCGAGGCCGCCGCCCGGGCCGCCGAGGCCCACGCGTTCATCGCTGCCCTCCCGGAGGGATACGACACGCGCCTGGGCGAAGGCGGCTACACGCTGTCGGGCGGGCAGCGCCAGCGCGTCGCCCTGGCCCGGGCCCTGTTGACCGACCCGCGCGTGCTGATCCTCGACGACGCCACGTCGGCCATCGATTCGCGGGTGGAGGAGGACATCCACGCCACGCTGCGCCGCCTGATGGTCGGGCGCTCGACCGTGCTGGTCGCCCACCGCCGCTCGACCCTGCGCCTCGCCGACCGGATCGCCGTCGTGGACGCGGGCCGGGTCGTCGCCACCGGCACCCACGAGCACCTCGTCGCCACGTGCGCCCTCTACCGGCAGCTGCTGGCCGGGCCGGGCGAGGGACTCGAGGAGCTCACGCTTGAGGAGCCGGGCCACGGGGCCGCGAAGGACGACGGGTGGGTCCCGGGAACGGTGACGACGTCGGCCTGGCCGGGCGTGGCCAACGGTTCGGCGCCGCGGGCCCGGGCGCAGGCCATGGC
>JBOGIC010000470.1:0-7684 GCA_050744985.1 Acidimicrobiales bacterium | reverse complement strand
GCGGACGGCTCCCCCCTCTGGTCGTGCGGGGCGGCGACCTCAAGGGCATCGAGTACGCGCTGCCCGTGCCGTCGGCTCAGGTGAAGGCGGCGGTGCTCTTCGCCGGCCTCGCCGCCGAAGGAGAGACAGTCGTGCACGAGCGGGTGCAGACCCGCGCCCATACCGAGGAGATGCTGGCCCGGTTCGGCGCCGACGTGGTCGTGGAGGACGGCGGGCTCACGACCCGGGTGCGGCCCTCGGCCGTGTCGCCGTTCGAGCTGGACGTGCCCGGCGATCCCTCCCAAGCGGCGTTCTGGCTCGTGGCGGCGTGCGTGGTGCCGGACAGCGACGTGATCGTCGACGGTGTCTACACGGGCCCGGGGCGCGCCGCGTTCCTCGACGTGCTCGACCGCATGGGGGCGATCGTCGACCGGGCCCCGGGGAGCCTTCGAGCGACGTACAACGGTCCGTTGCACGCCACCGAGATCGCCGGCGACGAGGTGCCGGCGCTCATCGACGAGATCCCGGTCCTGGCCGTAGCCGCCGCCGTCGCCGAGGGCACGACTGTCATCCGCGACGCGGCCGAGCTGCGGGTGAAGGAGAGCGACCGCGTCGCGACGGTCGCCGAGCAACTGACGCGGATGGGCGCCCGGATCGAGCCGCAGCCCGACGGCCTCGTGATCCACGGCGAGCCCGGTGCTCTCCGTCCGGCGGCCGTCGCGTCGCACGGTGACCACAGGCTCGCCATGGCGCTCGCCGTGGCGGGCCTGGCGGGAGACCCGCACGGCGAGACGGTCGTCGACGGGTGGGACGCGGTGGCGACGAGCTACCCGGGCTTCGCGGCCGACCTCGCCGAGCTGTGCGCGTCGTAGCCATCGACGGGCCCGTCGGGTCCGGGAAGTCGACCGTCGCCAAGGCGGTGGCACAGCGGCTGGCGCTCCCGATGCTCGAGACGGGCGCCATGTACCGGGCCGTCACTCTCGCCGCCCTGCGCCACGGCCTCGACCTCGGCCGCCAGATGGCCGAGGTCGTCGCACTCGCCGGCGCGCTGACCGTCGAGGTGGGTGAGCGAGTCCGCCTCGACGGCGAGGACGTCACCGGCGAGCTGCGCAACGACGACGTCAACCGCGCCGTGAGCGTCGTGGCCGCCGAGCCCGGGGTCCGGTCCGCCCTCGTCTCCCAGCAGCGGGCGTGGGCGGAGGCCAACGGCGGCGGGGTCGTCGAGGGTCGCGACATCGGAACGGTCGTGTTCCCCGACGCCGCCGTGAAGGTGTTCCTCACCGCCAGTGTCGAGGAACGGGCCCGCCGCCGTGGCCCCGACGAGGACGCCGCCGGGTTGGCGCGCCGTGACCACCTCGACTCGACCCGCGCCATGTCGCCCCTCGTCGCCGCGCCCGACGCCCTGGTGATCGACAGCACGACGCTGACCGTCGACGAGATCGTGGAGGAGATCGCCGCTCGATGGCCGGGGTGAGCCGCCTCGACCGCTGGTTCTACGGGCTCGCGTGGGGCGCCGTGTGGGCCGTCATGCGCCTGTACTGGCGCGTCACCTACGAGGGCACCGAGCTGATCCCGAAGGACGAGCCGTTCATCCTGGCGCCCGTGCACCGGTCCTTCCTCGACTTCGCCCTCGTGTCGGGCGTGACCCGGCGCCGCCTCTGCTACATGGCCAAGGCCGAGGTCTTCAAGTTCCCGGCCGGCAACCGGTTCCTCCGGGCGCTGGGGGCCTTTCCCGTCACCCGCGGCGGCACCGACCGCGAGGCCATGCGACAGGTCATGGCCGTCATCGCCCGCGGCGAGCCGGTCGTGATGTTCCCCGAGGGCACGCGCCGCAGCGGCCCCGTCGTCGAGAACCTGTATGAAGGACCGGCGTATGTGGCCGCCCGTACCGGTGTGCCGATCGTGCCCGTCGGCATCGGCGGCTCCGAGCGGTCGATGCGCAAGGGCACGCGCGTGCCCCGGCCCACCAAGATCCACATCATCGCCGGCCCGCCCATCCGCCCGCCGGTGAAGGAGGACGGCACGCGCACGCCCCGCCGGGTGCTGCACGAGCTGACCGAGGAGCTGCGGGGCGAGGTGCAGCGCCTGTTCGACGCGGCCCAGCGCAAGGTCGGCGCGTAGCTCCTACACTCCCGGCTTTTGGGGCCTGGTAGCGGATAGGGGGCGGTCATGGCGGAGGCGTTGTCGGCTGGGGCACGCGCTCGGCTGCGGTACGGGATCGCCGTCGTGGCGGCCCTCCTGGCGGCGGCCGGCGCGGGCGTCGTCTCGCCCCGGGCCGTCGCCCAGACGGGCGGCACCGGCGACACGTTCCAGCAGTGGACCTTCGGGGCCAACGACGGCAAGGTGCAGACCTTCCAGGCCCCGGAGGACCTGACGCTCACGATCTACGCCTACGGGGCCCCGGGCGGCGTCGGGGAGAGCCAGACCTCGCCACACGGGGCCGGCTCGCTCACGATCGGCCGGTTCGCGGTGAAGCAGAACCAGTACCTAGGCATCTGGGTGGGCGAGAACGGCGGCCACCAGGGCGGGTGGGGCTACGGGTGCGGGGGGAGCGGTGGGAACCACGGGTTCATGGCGGGCCCTTCGAACGGCTCGGGCGGCGGTGGCGCGACGGCGGTCGTGCTGGGCACCACGGAGTCCCCACCGCCGGCGCCGGACCCCTTCTTCGAGGCGTACAACTGTGACCACACCCGGCGGCCTACCCCGGTCGAGTACCCGCAGATCGTCATCGGCGGTGGCGGTGGCGGGGGTGGCGGCTCGACGGCGTGGCCGGGTGGCGACGGCGGCGACGGCGGGAACCCGCCGACGAGCGGAGGACCCGGCGGGCAGGTGAACGAAGGGGACATGGACGACGAGCCGGTCGACACCGAGGTGGCGGGCGGCTGTGGGGGCTGTGCGAGCAACCTCAACGGCGTGAATGGACTGGACGGAGCGGAGTTCCTCCAGTGGGCGGGCGCCGGCGGTGGGGGCGGCGGGTTGCTCGGCGGCGACACCGGCCAGACCGGCGGCAGCGGCGGCGGGGGGGGAGGCGGCAGCTCCTACGTGGGCGGCCAGTCGTCCCAGACGTACTTCCTCCGTGCGCCGTACATGGGGAGTGGGATGGTCGTGCTGAGCAACGTCCCCGCCGAAATCTTCGCCTGCGGGGGCAGCAGCAACACCAAGCACCGCGTCTCGGTGCCGTCCGGCGCAGGCATTGCGGCAGTGCAGACCATTGGTGGCAGCGGCGGGGATAACGGTTCGGAGTCCGGCATCGGCGGGAGCCCCGGCCGGGCGTCGGCCGACCTGCTCGTGAAGGGCGGCGACACCATGGACGTGTTCGTCGGCTGCGCCGGGCACTTCGACGACGGCTCGGGATGGTTCCCCGGGGGCGGCCGAGGTCACGCCGGGGACTCGCAGGAGAGCGATGACGGAGGTGCCGGTGGTGGCGCGACCGGGGTGGCGCTCAACGGGCAACTACGAGTCCTCGCCGGGGGCGGCGGCGCCGGCGGTGGCGACGGCGGCGGCGACGGCGGCAGCGGGGGCAACAGCGACATCGTCGGCCATCGCGGCGGGGATGGTCATGGTCCGGGCACCACCGGCGTCGGCGGCTGCGGCGGATGCCGCCACACCTCGGAGGGTGGCACGGGCCACGACGGCGCGAGTCTCGCCGCCGGTGGCGGTGGCGGCGGCGGCGCCGGGTGGTTTGCCGGCGCGGGCGGTGGTGGAGCCGATGCGATGGCCGGCGGCGGCGGCGGGGGCGGTGGTCTGTCGGGGATCCTCGTCGCGGACGACACGTTCAACCCGGTGGCCGGGACGGCCGTGTCGTCGATCGAGACCGACGGCTCCGCCATCATCCAGTTCCTCCCGCCTGGGCCGGCGGCGGTGGCGCCGGTCTCGGGGAGCGGGCAGAGCGCCTACGTGGGGTACCCGTACCCATTGCCCCTGAAGGTCGTTGCGACCAATGCCGCCAAGGCGCCACTAAACGAGGCGCTGATCACCTTCACCCTTCCGGCCGCCGGTCCGGCGTTCGCCGGGGGCGCCAAAACGGCCGTCGTCCGGACCGACGCGCAGGGCATCGCCCAGTCGCCGGCGCTGACCGCGGGCACGGCGCCGGGGGACTGGACGGTCACCGCCCAGGGCGAATCGACCGCGCCGCCGGCGCAGCTGCACCTGAAGTCGACGCTGATTCCGACCTCCGTCGATGTCACACCGTCTGACCGTTCCATCGACGGCAACTACGACGGCTTCACGGCGCTGGTCACCTCGCCCGTCGGCGTGCCGCCCGGCGTGGTGGCCTTCGCCGTCGACGGCCTGGGCGCCGGTAGTGCGAGCGTGGGCCCGGACGGCACCGCCACGACCTTAACGATCGCCCCGCTACGCGCCGGGCAGCACACCGTGGAGGCGATCTACGTGCCCGCCCCGCTCAGCCCGCAGCTCGCCTCCAGCTCGGTCACCCGCACCTTCCCGGTGGGCCGCGCACCCACGACGGTCGGGGTGCGGGCCTTGTCGGCAGGAGGCCCGGTGCCGGCGGTGCCCGGCGCGCCGGTCGTGCTCCTGGCCACCATCGCCGGGCCGCCGGACGCCGCGCCCTACGAGGGGTCGGTGACCTTTGCCCTCGACGGCACGACCGTGGGCACGGCTCCGGTCAATGCCAGCGGGGCCGCCGTGCTCTCGGTGAACGCACCGCCGACGAGCGGCGGCCACGCCGTCACCGTGACGGCGCCCGCTACCGCCGACCGGTTGCCGGCGCAGGGCAGCGCCGTCCTGCAGGTGGCTTCCGGCGGTTCGGGGAAGGCCGTCGAGGTGTCGACGGACAGCTTCATCGAGTTCCAGCGCTCGGCGCCGGTCACGCTGACCGCATCGGTCGCGCCGGGCCCGGCGACCGGCGCCGCCGTCACCTTCCGGGCGCCCGACGGAACGACGCTGTGCACGACGTCGATACCCGCGGCGGTGCCGTTCGCCTCCTGCACCGTCGCCGCGTCCCGCTTCGCGCTGGGCCAGCAGTCGGTGAGGGCGGACGTTGTCGGCATCGCCGGGATCGCGATCGTGGAGGGGAGCACAATCGTCACCGTGGTCCCCGCCACCACGGCGGTGTTGCTCAACCCCGGCCTCCCCACCCCGGGCCGCTCGATGACCGCCATCGGGATTGTGACGCACTCGCCGACGAGCGGGCTCCAGAGTGCACCCACGGGGGGTGTGCAGTTCTCGGTCAACGGCGTCGACCAGGGCGTGCCCGTCGCCGTGCGGGCCGACGGCACGGTCCGGTCCGCCGCCCTCCCACTCCGCCCCGGCGCCAACATCGTCGCCGCGACCTACCTCGGTGACAGCCAGCGCGCCGGTTCGGTGAAAACCGAGGTGGTGACCGTGCAGGCGTCGTCGGTCAGCGTGAACCTCGACGCGTCACGCTCGTCCGTGGCGGGGGAGTCGCCGCGCTTTGACGCCACGGTCGTCGACAGCACGGGGGCTCCCGTGAATGCGGGGTCCATCCGCTTCTCCATGAACGGCGTGGCGGTTGGTGATTCCGTGCCTCTCGCCGGGGGTCGGGCCACCTCGCCGCCGGCGCCGCCGGTGGCGGGCGGGCGGCACCACGTCACCGCCCGGTACGTGCCCTCGACCCTGCTGTACGCGGCGGCGGAGGACTCGGCCATCCACACCGTGGCGTTGCCCACCTCCGTGGCGATCGCAACCAACGTCGACGAGGCCGGGCAACCGCTGAGGGCCGTCGCGCGCGTCCACCCGGTCGGCGGCGACGGCACGGTGTCGTTCGCCGTTGACGGCCGAGCGGTTGACGCGTGCCAGAACCTCGCCGTCACCAGCGGCCAGGTGGTTTGCGACCTGTCGTCGCTCGGCACGGGCTCGCACGCGATCGCCGCCCGCTACTCGGGCACAGAGCTGTACGTCGCCTCCGACGGGACGTTGACCATCGTCGTGGGCGCGGCCACACCACCGCCTGTACGCGGCGTACTGGCTCGTACCGGCAGCGGCCTCCCGTTGATGGGGCTGGTCTCTCTGGCGATCGGCCTGACCATGGCCGGCCTCCTGCTGCACCGCCGTCGGGGAGCACTCAGCCGGAGGTAGGGACCAGCGCCTGCAGGACGTCGCTGGCCGCGATCCGCCGGTCGTCGGCGACGGCGGACGGCGGCGGTGGACCGCCGAGCGTGAGCGACACGACCGTGTCGATGCCCGCCAGCAGTTCGCGCAGCTCGCGCGGCGGCGGGAAGTACTCGTCCTCCTCGGTGACCTGCACCGGCTCGACCCCGTCGCGCGGCGCCAGGCGGTCGATGACGGCCTGCACGAGCTCCTCGGGGGCGGACGCGCCGGCGGTGACGCCCACCACACCGCACAGGTCGTCGGGCAGTTCGGCCGCGTCGTTGATGCGGTGGACGCGCGGGCAGCCGGCGGCGACGGCGACCTTTTGCAGCGCCACGGTGTTCGACGAGTTGGGCGAGCCGATCACGATCATGGCGTCGGCCCGGCCGGCGATCTCGGTCAGCGCCGCCTGGCGGTTGGTCGTGGCGAAGCACAGGTCGCTGCGGCCCGGCATCCACAGGTCGGGATAGCGCTCCTGGGCGGCGGCGAGCACGTCGGCCCAGTCCTGGTGGCTCAGCGTGGTCTGGGCGAGCAGCGCCATCGGGTCGTCGGTGGCCGGGAGCTGCGCGACATCCGACGGGGACTCGACGAGGTGGATGGCATCGGGCGCGACGGCCATCGTGCCGACCGCCTCGTCGTGGCCCTCGTGGCCGACGTAGATGATCGAGTAGCCCCGTCCGGCCCGCACCTTGACCTCGTGGTGGACCTTCGTCACCAGCGGGCACACGGCGTCGACGACGAAGCCGCCCTTGGCCCGGGCGGCGGCGACCACCCCGGGCGCCGACCCGTGGGCCGACAGCATGAGCGGCGCACCGTCGGGCACCTCGGCCACGTCGTCGACGAACACCACGCCGAGCCGGCGGAACCGGTCGACGACCAGCTGATTGTGCACGATCTCGTGGTAGCAGTACACCGGCGGCTGGAACACGCGCAGCATCCAGGCCAACGCCTTGATGGCCATCTCGACGCCGGCGCAGAAACCGCGCGGCGACGCCAGCAGCACGCGCTCCACGTCCATCGAAACGAGGCTAGTGGCGGTTGGGCCGTATCCTGGTCGGATGCCGTTGCCGCGCGTGGTGACCGTCGCGCCCGGGTCACCCGCCGAGCGAGCCGGGTTGCAGCCCGACGACGAGATCGTCTCCGTCGGCGGCTGCCAGCCGCGCGACGTGATCGAGTGGCGCATGCTGGTCGACGAGCCCGACGTCGAGCTGGAGGTCCGCCGCGCCTCCGCCGTCGCGACCATCCCCGTCACGATCGGCAAGGGCCCCGGCCAGCCGCTCGGGGCCGACGTGCAGTCGGCGGTGTTCGACCAGGTCCGCACGTGCGACAACCACTGCGAGTTCTGCTTCATCTACCAGCTCCCCCCTGGGCTGCGATCGAGCCTGTACCTGAAGGACGACGACTACCGCCTCTCGTTCCTCTACGGGAACTACACGACGCTGACCCGCTTCACCGAGCTCGACCTCGAACGGGTCGTGAGCGAGCGGCTCAGCCCGATCAACGTCAGCATCCACGCCACCGACCCCGACCTGCGGGCCCGCATGCTGCGCAACCGGCGCGGCGCGACCAGCCTGCGCTGGCTCCGCGCCCTGCTCGACCACGGCATCGAGGTGCACGGCCAGGTCGTCGTGTGCCC
>JBOGIC010000469.1:0-1942 GCA_050744985.1 Acidimicrobiales bacterium | reverse complement strand
AGGCGGAACCTCGGGGAGATGACGAGCGTCGAGTTGGTCTTGGAGATACCGCCGCGTTTCGGCCGCAATGAGTTCCTGGGCGAAGGCGAGAAGATCCGTTTGGCCTTGGCGAGTTGCCAACCAGGCTGCCAGTCGGGCCGCGAGGTGGGCCTGGAGATCCTGGACGCTCGTCCCCAAGCTCCGGCCCTGCCACGCGTACCAGGCGACGCTGTCCGGGTAGAAGGCTCCGCCATATGTGGGCTCCCCGATGGCGTTGGGGTCACCGTCGGCGGCTGCGACCGCCTCCTCGAACGTCGGCTTCCACACGAAGGCGACGCGAGGGCTCGACTGTCCATCGATACGTAACAGATCGGACCGATAAGCCCCGACGACCGCCTCTCGTGCGAGCGGCTCCGTGGGCCCGAGCGGGTCAGGCCATTCTCGGACTGGGGGAATCGGCGCCGGAGTCGGTGCGTAGTAGAGCATCGCAAGGACGCCGGCTTCGACCCTGGCCCGCGCGCCCAGGCTCGTCCAGTCCAGCCCCCCCTGGCTGGCAACGACGATGGGAAAGGTCGATTCCAGGAGGTCGTCGCACGCCGACGCCCATTGAGCCGCGGCGGCGCGGCGTACGAGCGCCGCCGCTCGCGCCGCCTCCTGTTGCCGTTGACGAGACTCTGCCTGCGCACGCGCCTCACGCCGACGATCGCGTGTGGCCGGGTCTTTGAGCCGTTCAAGCGCTTTGTGAAGCGTCTCGTTGCAGCGCGCACAGCAGTCGGCGGTTCCCCTGCCCTTCGCCACCTGGTCGAGGGCTGAGCGCGACCGGAGTTGCAGGGGTGCCTCGCACCTCGGGCACTTGTACGCGGGTAGGACGGCTGTCACGCCTGCGGCCGCAAGCACGTACAGCCGACTCGCAGTCTCGCCAGCGTCGGCCGCTATATCGCCCGAAGGCTCAACCCAGTCAGCCGAGTCCAACCCAGATTCGGCCGCTGGGTTGGCGGGGAAGCCCCGCAAGGCCCAGTAGCGGTTGCCGATTTCAACCAGTTCGGGATCAGCGCCTTCTACCCTTTGGAGCTGGGGCACGAGATCTGGCCGGTCGACGTAACCCTCACCCGCCGCCGGCGTACTGGGCGAATCAACGGGCTCCTGAGTCGTTCCGCTCACCTCCCGAAACGTTGCGCGATGCGCCGACAGGACTGCATTTTTCACGGTCATGACGAGAACCATGCCGTAGGAACCAACCGTGACTCGGGGCGGGCACGGTCAAGCGGGACCTACCGGCGTGTCAACACCAAGGCTCGCGGCAACGATCCTCACCTGTTCCGGCCCGAGCACCTCTTGCGCGACGCGTCGCCCTCGCCCGACGACGGGTGAGAATCGCTTCCAGAGCGGCACTCCGAGCCACGACGATCGGTCCCGCTCCCCCCATGCAGTCCGACATTCCGTCCCACCTGTCCGCTCGGCGTGGTCGGCCATTGCCTCGTAAAAGGGCTCAGCAGGGCGCAGCGGCCCTAGCCCGGCCGCTTCAACACCAGCAGACGCCGCGATCGGGATGGCCAGCCCCGTCGGGTCGAAGTCGCCCCAGTACCAGACCGGTCCTGTCACATACGGCTCCCGGGCGAGAGTCGGCAGTGAGCGGATCCCGGCCTGTCCCTGTCCCCAGACGACGAGGCCGATGGTGCCCTCCTGGCCGGCCAAAGCCTCGACGCATAACCAGTACGGGTCCGAGTTCTCCACGACCAGCACGCCGCCGCGGGGCCCGATCCGGCGGAGCGCCAATGGTGGCTCGATCGGTGTGGCCGCAAGCAATTCCCAGCTCAGCCGCCCGTCCATGAACAGCGCCGACCTCGACAGCTCGTCGAACGCCTTCTCGTCCCCGAGGATCTCGGCGGAGCGGATGCGGTGCGGCACGGTCGGCACGCGCCCGCCCTTGGTGGCTACGAGCCAGTCGTTGATGGCCATGAGG
>JBOGIC010000468.1:0-1543 GCA_050744985.1 Acidimicrobiales bacterium | reverse complement strand
TCGGTGGGCAGTACCTCCCGGCACGGGAACAGGGCCACCTCGGCCACGTCGCCCGTGGAGCGCTGGTCGGACACCGAGAACCGGTTGAGCCGGTCGACCTCGTCCCCCCACAGGTCGATGCGCACCGGGGCGTCGGCGGTGGACGGGAACACGTCGACGATCGACCCGCGCTGGGCCACCTCGCCCCGCGCCTCGACCTGGTACTCGCGCCGGTAGCCGGCGGCGACGAGCCGGCGCACGAGGTCGTGGGGGTCGACCTGGTCGCCGGGGCGGACGACGATGGGCTCGACCTCCTCCACGTGCGGGCCCAGCCGCTGCACGAGGGCGCGGATCGGCGCCACCACCACTCTCGGCAGGTGGTCCTCGCCATGATCGCGGAGCCGCCACAGCACGCGCAGGCGACGTCCCATAGTCTCGACGCCGGGGCTCACCCGCTCGAACGGCAGCGTCTCCCAGGCCGGGAACACCTCGACCGGCCCGAAGCCGTCGCCGTGCTCGTCGTCGTGCTCGTCGCCGCCAAGGTAGGCCCGCAGGTCGTGGGCCAGCCGCTCGGCCTCGGCGGTCGTCGGGACGGCCACCACGATCGGGCGGCGGCCGGACAGGTTCGCCAGACCCGCGACCGTGAACGCCCGCGCCGGTTCCGGGACGGCCACCACGGCCGAGGAGGCGCCCGCCAGCCCCGCGATCTCCGGGTGGCGGCTCAGGAGCGGGGGCAGGGAGCGCAAGCTCACCTGCCCAACGCTACCGCCGATGGCCCCAATTCCTTCTTGCAAGCGACAGCCACCGATTCGGTGGCTGTCGCTTACAAGAACCAGAGAGCGGCGGGCTCAGGTCGAGGCCAGCTGGTCGAGGCGGCGGTCGATCTGCTCGCGCTGTGCCTTGAGCTGAGCGATCTCCTCCATGGTCGACTGCGGCTTGGTCGTCGAGCAGCCGCAGGTGCAGCCGCCGCTGTCGGTGTGGCCGGACGAGTCGCCGCAGCCGCAACCGCAGCCGGTCGTCACGCCCCCGCCGACGCCATCTGCTCCTCCTCGTGCCATGGTGCGTCACCTCCTTCCCAAGAAAACGTCGTTGGGTAGATGGTACGACCCGGCCCTTAGGGCCAGGTCAAGTCCTCTTACGGTTGTTCAGGCGGGGCGTTGTAGCGGTTCATGGCGGCCGCCGTGCCCTGGTCGAGGATGCACAGGACGGCGCCCGCCGCCTCCTCGACGGCCACGTCGAGGTCGATGCGCTCGGCCCGTCCCGGGCGGCGCAGCACGTAATCGGCGCCGAGCTGGCGCCCCGGGGGCTTGCCGATGCCGATCCGCACCCGCACGAAGCCGCCCGTGTGGAGGTGCTGGCGGATCGACTCGAGCCCGTTGTGGCCGGCGGTGCCCCCGCCGTCCTTCACCTTCACCCGGCCGCCGGGCAGGTCGAGCTCGTCGTGCACGACCACCAGGCGCTTGATGTCGTCGGCGATCCCGTACCGGCGCACCAGCCGGGCGACCGACTCGCCGGACAGGTTCATGTACGTCTGCGGAAAGGCCAGGGCGACGAAGCGGCCGCC
>JBOGIC010000467.1:0-7511 GCA_050744985.1 Acidimicrobiales bacterium | reverse complement strand
TCGACGACACGACCACGCCCGAGATGTCGTCGAACGTGAGGTCCTGCAGGTCGAGAAGCTGGCTGAGGAGCAGGGCGTGCTCGTCGGAGGTCCGCTCGGCGCTGCTCGCGAACCGCCACGGCTCGAGTAGCTCGTTGTCGCGGAACAGCCCGACGACGGTCTGGGTGTTGCCGGTGTCGATGGCCAGGAGCACTGGATTTACAGATCCAGCCCGATGTCGAGGGCGGGCGCGGAATGCGTCAGCGCGCCGATGGCGATGAGGTCGGCGCCCGCGGCCGCGTAGGCGGCGACGTTGTCGAGAGTGACGCCGCCCGAGACTTCGACGCGGCAACGGTCGTCAACGAGGGTCACCGACGCGGCAACCTCGTCGATCGACATGTTGTCGAGCAGCACGAGGTCGGCTCCGGCGGCGACCGCCGACCGCACCTGGTCGACCGTGTCGCACTCGATCTGGACGGTCCGGCCCGGCCAGCGATCGTGCGCCCGCTGCACGACATCGGCGATGGCGAGCCCGCCGAGGTGGTTGTCCTTGACCAGGATGCCGTCGGACAGCGAACCGCGGTGGTTGACGCCCCCGCCGGCCCGCACCGCCGCCTTCTCGAGCGCCCGCAACCCAGGCGTCGTCTTCCGGGTGTCGCGCACACGCGCCGGCCGGGCGGCGTGCGCGTAGCGCCTGGTCAGCGTGGCGATGCCCGACAAGTGGCAGAGGAAGTTCAGCGCCGTGCGCTCGGCGGTGACCATCGACGCCAGGCGCCCGTCGATCGTCGCTATCGGCCGTCCGGCCACGAGGTCGTCGCCGTCCTCGGCGAGCCACCGGATCGAGAGCCCGGGGTCGACCTGCGTGAAGGTCTCGGCCGCCGCCGGCTGCCCGGCGAGGACACCGTCGCTCCGCGGCACGATGCGGGCGGAGGCGGCCGACGCGGGGGGGAGCAGGGCGGCGGTGATGTCACCGAGCGGGCCCAGGTCCTCGGCGAGGGCGAGGGCGACGGTTGCCCCTAGGCCTGCGTGGCCTGAACGCTGTGGAAGCGTCACCCGACGACGAGGCGGCGCTCGAACGACGGGACGGTGACGGGGAAGTCCGAGCGGGTGTGGCAGCCGCGGCTCTCCTCGCGGGCGATGGCCGCCGCCACCATGGTCGAGCCGACGGTGGCCAGATTGGTGACCTCGCACGCCCGGACGGTGTCGCCCGCCTCAGGCCGGGCGAGCGCCTGGGCGGCGGCTTCGAGCGACGCGGCGTCCCGTACCACCCCGGCGTGGGCCGTCATCGCCTCCTGGATCGTCTCCCGCAGCTTGGCCACGTCCGCGCCCGACGGCGGTACGGCTGGTCGCGGCACCCGCTCGCCCGTGAGGGCCCGCATCGCTCCGGTGAGATCGCACCCGTCCTTCCCGTCGCCGATGGCCTCGACCACCCGGGCGGCGAAGACCATGCCTTCCAGGAGCGAGTTGGAGCCGAGCCGGTTGGCCCCGTGCACCCCGCTACACGCCGTCTCGCCGGCCGCCCACAGCCCGGGCAGCGCGGTGGCACCGTCGAGGTCGGTGAGGACCCCGCCGATCAGGTAGTGGGCGGCCGGCGCCACCGGAAGCCAGTCGGTCGAGGGATCGAGGCCCACGGCCCGCACCGACGCGGCGATGGTCGGGAACCGCCGGTCGAAGTTCTCGAGGCCGGTGGCGTCGAGGAAGAGGTGATCGACACCCTGCTCGGCCATCCGCTTGGCGATGGCGCGGGAGACGACATCCCGGGCCAACAGCTCGTCGACGAAACGCGCGCCGCCGTGGTCCCGCAACTGGGCGCCGTGGCCCCGTAGGGCCTCGGAGAGCAGCGGCCGGGGCATCTGCGGGTGGTGCAGGGCGGTGGGATGGAACTGCACGAACTCGAGGTCGGCCACGGGCACACCCGCCCGCAGCGCCATGGCCACGCCGTCGCCGGTGGCCTCGGGCGGGTTGGTGGTGGCGGCGAAGAGCTGACCGGCGCCTCCGGTGGCCAGGAAGGTGTGCGCCGCCCGCACCTCGTGGCGCGCACCCGACCCGTCGAGGGCGACCACGCCCCGGCAGCGGCCCCCCTCGACGATGAGGTCGAGGGCGAACCACTCCTCCATCACCGCCGCCGCCGTGGCCTCGACGGCGTCGACCAGCGCCCGTTCGATCTCCATCCCAGTGGCGGCGCCGCCGGCGTGCACGACGCGCGGCACCGAGTGCCCACCCTCGCGGGCCAGGGCCAGGCGCCCACTGGCGTCGGTGTCGAACACGGCGCCGAGGGCGATCAGCTCGTTGACCCGGCCGGGCCCCTCGTCGACCAGCAGGCGCACGGCGTCGACGTCGCACAGCCCGGCACCGGCGGCCAGCGTGTCCGCCAGGTGGAGGTCGGTCGAGTCGGGGTCGCCGAACAGCACCGCGGCCACCCCGCCCTGGGCCCACCGGGTCGTCGCCTGCTCGAGCTTGCCCTTGGTGAGCACGCCGACCCGCAGCGACCGGTCGGACGCGGCGGCCCGGACCGCAGCCGACAGACCCGCCACGCCGCTGCCGAGGATCAGCAGGTCAAGCTCAGGCATGCAGGCCGGACACGGCGTTCGGGCCACGCAGGCCGGAGCGCTGGCGGGGTCGGTTGTTCTCGTCCACCTGCACGATCGTCGGCGCGTGGCGGCCGACCTCGGCCTCGTCGTAGTCGGCGTAGGTCAGCACGATCACCAGGTGCCCGGGCTGCACCAGGCGGGCCGCCGCCCCGTTGAGCTTGACCTCGCGGGGCTCGCCCTCGATGGCGTAGGTCTCGAACCGGGCGCCGTTGTCGATGTCGAGCACGGCGACCTGCTCCCACTCACGGATGTCGGCCAGCCGCATCAGGTTGGGGTCGAGCGAGATCGAGCCTTCGTAGTCGATGTCGGCGGCCGTGACGGTGGCCCGGTGGATCTTGGACTTGAGCATGCGCCGGCGCATCAGCGGGTCACGTCCCGGTTGTCGATGAGTCGGGTGGAACCTACCCACGCCGCGACGAGCAGCCTCGCCGCGCCACTGATCCGAAGGAGGGGTGCGAGCGTCGCCGGGTCGGCCACCGCGGCGTAGTCGAGACGGACAAGTGGCTCGGCGGCGATGGTCTTCGTCATGACCGACCGCAGTTCATTTCCGTCGTCGCTGCTGGTCGCGGCCGCGGCTTCGAGGGCCCGGTACAGGACGGTGGCGGCGCGGCGCTCGGCCGCCGGCAGGTACGCGTTGCGGCTCGACCGGGCCAGCCCGTCCGGCTCCCGAACGGTCGGGCAGCCCACGACCTCGACCGGGAAGGACAGGTCGGCGGCCAGGCGCCGCACGATCAGCAGTTGCTGGTAGTCCTTCTCGCCGAAGTACGCCCGGCCCGGCCCGGTCATGGCGAAGAGCTTGGCGACAACGGTCGCCATGCCGGCGAAGTGACCAGGTCGCGTGGCCC
This sequence comes from Acidimicrobiales bacterium, assembly GCA_050744985.1. Taxonomy (GTDB): domain Bacteria; phylum Actinomycetota; class Acidimicrobiia; order Acidimicrobiales; family AC-14; genus JBOGIC01. The sequence goes on along the minus strand of JBOGIC010000467.1, from coordinate 4,096 downwards.
CTTCCAGCACGTCGCCGAGGGCGCCGACCGTGACCGTCACCATCGGCGGCTCCGGGTACATCTCCTCGACCGCCGGGGCGAACAACAGGTCGGCGCCGGCCGCCTCGGCCACCTCGACGTCGGCGGCCACGTCACGGGGGTAGCGGGCAAAGTCCTCCGACGGCCCGAACTGCAACGGGTTGACGAACACGCTCACGAGCGTGAGGTCGTTCTCGGCCGCCGAGCGCCGGATCAGCGAGGCGTGGCCCTCGTGCAGCGCCCCCATGGTGGGAACGAACCCCACGGCCACGGACGCGGCGCCGTCCAACTCCTTGCGTACCGACTCGACGCGGTCGACGACTCGCATCCGGCTCCTTTGCACGTTCCGGCCCCGGGCGGGTGCCGTTCGTGCCTACAGCCTACCGACGCGCCGCACGTTTCCCTTGCCGGTGTGCTCAGGGAAGACCTCGGGCGCGAGGTCGGCCAGCGGAGCGAGCACGAATCGCCGTTCGTGCATGCGGGGGTGGGGCACCACCAGGTGCGGCTCGTCGACGGTGACACCCTCGATCCACAGCAGGTCGATGTCGAGGGGCCGGGCCCCGAACCTCTCCTCCTTGGACCGGTCACGGCCGGCCGCCGCCTCCAGGCGCTGCGCGATCGCGAGGAGCGCACGCGGCGACACCGACGCTTCGATCTCCACCACCAGGTTGAGGTATGGCGGTTGCGCCTCCGGACCGCCGACCGGCTCGGTCTCGTACACGGGCGACACGGCCGTCACCGACACGCCCGGCGCGGCCGTGAGCCCAGTGACGGCGGCGCGGAGATGAGCCGTCCGGTCACCGAGGTTGGTGCCGAGGCCGAGGAACGCCCGCCGGCCCCGTCGCAGCCGCACCCCCGCCGACGCCAGGTCGTGAGGGACGGGGGGACGGAGCTTACGGACCGTCACCGTCACCTCGTCCACCCGCTGATCGGTGGCCAGCACCTCGTCGGCCACCCGTCGGGCGAGCCGCTCGAGCAGGTGCCACCGCTCCTGCTCGACGACCCGCGCCGCGGCGACGACCAGGGCGCCGTAGTCGACCGTGTCCGCCAAGCCGTCCGAGCGGCTGGCGACCGACGTGTCGGCTTCCACGTCGAGGTCGATCTCGAACGGCTGGGGCTGGTCCTGCTCGCCGGGCGAGGCGCCGTGGTGGCCGAGGACGCGCAGCCCCCGGAGCAGGATCACCCCGCCCGAGGTGTCGGTGGGGCCATCCGGGTGGCGACGGCCACCAGCTCCCGGCCGACCGGCCCCATCTGGCGCTGGTTGATGCGCTCGACGATGGAGATGGCCTGGGCGGGCGACTTCACCAGGCCCGCCCACAACAGGTAGCCCGTGACCACGCCCTGCACCCGATCGCTCAGTTCCTCGTGGTGCACGAGGATCTTCTCCCCGGCCGCCAGCCACTTGGCGAACTTGTCGTAGAGATCTTCCAGGATGGGCCGGGGGTCGTCGTGGGTGCCCATGGGGATGTGCTCGGCGACCACGCCCAGCTCGGCGTAGGCGTGCAGGTTGTGCGGCGAGGTCAGCAGCGACACGACCCGCGTGAACCCCTGCTCGCGGAGCCAGATGATCTCCTCCTGCCGGCGGACGCGCCGGTGCGTGCGGGCGTAGCCGCCGGGGCGCTCGCTGACCGCCAGCCGGTCCTTGATGATCCAGGCGAAGTTGCGGGGCATGATGCCGGCCGCCCACTTGCTCTTCACGTGCGTACCGCCCCTACCAGGCGGGCCGCGCCGACCGTCGCCGCCACGTCATGGGCCCGCACCATGCGGGCGCCCTGGGCCATGGCCCACGTGGCGGTCGCGACCGACGCCTCCAGGCGGTCGTCGACGGGCGCATCCCCGGTCAGCCGGCCCAGGAACGACTTGCGGCTGGTTCCGACCAGCACGGGCAGGCCCGTGGCGACCAGGGCGTGGAGGTGGCGCAGCAGCAGCAGGTTGTGGGTGACGGTCTTGCCGAACCCGATGCCGGGGTCGATCCAGACCTCCTCGACGCCGGCCTCCCGCGCCACGCCCGCCCGGCGGACGAGGTACTCGCCCACCTCGGCCACCACGTCGTCGTAGTGCGGGTGCTGCTGCATCGTCGCCGGCTCGCCCTGCATGTGCATGGCCACCCACCCGGTGCCCGCCTCGGCGGCGACCGGCCACAGCGACGCCGACGGGTCGTTCACCAGCGTGGCGCCGGCGGCCACCGCCGCCTCCGCCACGCCCCGCTTGCGGGTGTCGATCGAGACGCGCACGTGCGGTGCCAGGGCGGCGATCACGTCGACGACCCGCCGCACCTCCTCCGCCTCCTCGACGGGCTCGGCGCCCGGGCGCGTGCTCTCACCGCCGACGTCGACGATGTCGGCGCCCTCGGCGACGAGCTCGAGCCCGTGGTCGACCGCCGCTCCCGGATCGAACCAGCGGCCCCCGTCGGAGAACGAGTCGGGGGTGACGTTCAAGACCCCCATCACCAACGGCCGCATGGTGCCTCATCCTACCGGCGGCTGACCAGCGGAATTGACGAAAACGGGGTCAGTTGCGGAGGAAATCCAGCGCTTCTGTACGGGTCGCGACGCTGTCCCGGAACAGCCCGCGGACGGCGGAGGTGATGGTCGTCGTTCCCGGCTTCTGGACCCCGCGCATCGACATGCAGAGGTGCTCGGCCTCGATGACCACCAGCACGCCGCGGGGACCGAGGCTGCGGTCGATCTCGTCGGCGATCTGGGTCGTGAGGCGCTCCTGCACCTGCGGCCGCCGGGAGTACGAGTCGACGAGCCGGGCCAGCTTGGACAGGCCGGTGATGCGGCCGTCGATGCTCGGGATGTACGCCACGTGCGCTTTGCCGAGGAAGGGCACGAGGTGGTGCTCGCACATGGAATACAAGGGAATGTCCTTGACCATCACCATCTCGTCGTGGTCGGCGCCGAAGGTGACGTTCAGGTGCTGGTCGGGCGAGTCCTCCAGGCCGGCGAAGACCTCGGCGTACATCGCCGCCACCCGCTCGGGCGTGCGCGCCAGCCCCTCGCGGTCAGGGTCCTCCCCGATGGCGTCGAGGATCTCACGGACGGCCTTCTCGATGCGGTGCAGATCCATGGCTTTACTCCGCGCGATTGGCCCGTGGAGGGACCACTATCGCGATGTAAACGCTATTTGGTGACGGGGCGGACCCGCGAACGCGGCTCAGGGCCGGTGATGCGGGAGGGGCGTTTGCCCACGTCGGCGAGGATCTCCTCGACCTCGGGCGTGTCGAGGGTCTCCTTCTCGACCAGGGCCTGCGCCAGCCGGTCGAGGGTCTTGCGGTGGGTGACGAGGACCTCGCGGGCCTCGTCGTGGGCCTCGTCGATGAGCCGGCGGATCTCGGCGTCGATCTTGGCCGCGACCTGGTCGGAGTAGTTGGCCTGGTGCCCGAGGTCGCGCCCGAGGAAGACCTCGCCGTTCTTCTGGCCGAGCTGCTGGGGGCCGATCTCGTCGCTCATGCCGTACTCGGTGACCATGGCCCGGGCGATCTGGGTGGCCTTCTCGATGTCGTTCTGGGCGCCCGTCGTCGGGTCCTGGAAGATCAGCTCCTCGGCCGTGCGGCCGCCCAGCAGCATCGCGAGCTGGTCGCGCAGGGCCGACCGGGTGGTGAGGTACTTGTCCTGCGTGGGCAGGGCGAGGGTCCAGCCCAGGGCCCGGCCGCGGGCGATGATCGACACCTTGTGGATGGGGTCGGCGTGCGGGAGGGCGTGGCCGACCAGGGCGTGACCGCCCTCGTGGTAGGCGATGACCCGCTTCTCCTCGTCGGAGATGATGCGGGACTTCCGCTCCGGGCCGGCGATGACCCGGTCGATGGCCTCCTCCAGCTGCGGCATGCCGATCTCGTTGAAGCCCCTGCGGGCGGCGAGGAGGGCGGCCTCGTTCATCAGGTTGGCCAGGTCGGCGCCCGTGAAGCCGGGCGTGCGCCGGGCCAGCACCTCGACGTCGACCCCCTTGGCCAACGGCTTGCCCCGAGCGTGGACATTGACGATGGCCCGGCGGCCGTCGAGGTCGGGGCGGTCGACGACGATCTGGCGGTCGAACCGGCCCGGGCGCAGCAGGGCGGGGTCGAGGATGTCCGGGC
>JBOGIC010000466.1:0-5023 GCA_050744985.1 Acidimicrobiales bacterium | reverse complement strand
GGCGGCGTCGGCTCCGGCTCGGACGGCCTCGACGACCCGCTGCCATATCGGCTCTCCGGCCAGCGGGCGGGCGGCGTCGTGGACGACGATGATCTCGGCGCTCAGCGGCACCGCCGCCAGGCCTGCCCGCACCGAGCCCGACCGCGTCGTCCCGCCGGCGAAGGCGCCGGGCTCGATCACGGCGATGGGCACCACCAGCACCACGCCGTCGCAGGTGGCGCGGGCTGCGTCGAGCGACCAGTCGACGACGCGGCGGCCGGCGAGGTCCAGAAACTGCTTCTGACTCCCGAAGCGGGTGCCACTCCCGCCCGCGAGCACGATCGCCCAGACCTCGGCCATCTCAGGTGGGGGTCGCGGTCCGGACGGGCACGAGCCCCGGTCCCTCGAATGTGCCCTCCACGAACCACGTCGATCCACTCCCGGCCAGCGCCGGCGTCCGGCCGGTCTGGTTCCCGAGCCGGTCCCGCCACTCGGCCAGACGGGGCTCCACCGCGAGGGCGGCGGGCTCGAGGTCGTTGGGGCCGTCGGCGACCGGTCCGCCCAGCGTGTCCCACATCCGGTAGACCGCGGGTGTCGGGACGTGCAGTGGCGGCATCAGCAGGGTGAACGATCGGGGCTCGATGCGGAGCGGCTCGACGACCTCGCCGATCCCCGTGACCCGTGCCCGGCCCCCTATGAGGCAGAATGGGACATCGGCACCGAGCGAGGCCGCCAGCGCCAGGTCGCCGGTACCCGCCCACCGCAGGACGGCCGCCGCGTCGGCCGATCCCCCGCCGAGCCCGGCTCCCGAGGGGATGCGCTTGGTCAACCGCACGTGGGCCGTGCGACCGACGGCCCGCAACGCCCGCCGCACGAGGTTGTCGTCGCCCGCCGGGACGGTGTCGGCCGCGAGCACCTCGAGGCCGTCACCGTCGCTGAACTCGAGCTCGTCGGCGAGGTCGACGGTCACCATCTCCGAGTCGATGAGGTGGAACCCGTCGGCGCGGGTGCCGACCAGGCGCAGTGAGACGGTCAGCTTGGCCAAGGCGCGGCAGCGCACCGGGGTGGCGGCCGGCCCGGGCGCCGTGTCCTGGCGAATCTGCATCGTCTAGACGGTCTGGTTGGCGATCCGCAGGTGGACGTCGGACCAGTGGCGGAGATTGGCGAGCCGGCGGTCGTCGAGGCGCTCGCAGACCCAGCCCCAGTGCAGCGACACCCAGTCGCCGGGGGCCACCTCCTGGGCGAAGCCGAGGCCCTCGAACGAGCGCAGCACGTGCTCGGCCTGCGCCTCGCCGAGGGCCAGTTTGCCGTCGCGCCACACCAAGGGTTGCCGTTCGACCACTACCTGTGGCCCCGACACCTCCCGAACGTGCCCCCAACTGATGCGACAGCTCTCAATTGCGGCCATTCCCACGGTTTCGCGCTCAAGGTGCCGGTAGACGTCGACGACATGAAAGAGATGGAACGGCTTCGCACCCTGTGGCGGTTTCCGGAGCACCTGCTCTCGGAGCTTTGGGGGAAGCTGACGTCCGAAGCGCTGCTCGAGCGCCTGGTAGAGGTCACCCGCCTCCACCCGAGCCAGCAGCTCATTGCCCAGCCAGTACGCCTCTACCACCCGTCGGTCGAACGGGTCGCCCACGCCGTTTCCGACGGCGATGGAGCGCAGGTAGGGCAGCGCACCGGTGAATTGGGTCAGCAGTGGGGTCAGGCGGGGATCCGCCTGCCCGGACGCTGCTCGTTCTAACAGCAGTTCGTTCTCGTTCCCCCCGCAGTAGCCCAGATGATTCGGCATGAAGGCGTAGCGGATGAACAACTCGATGCCTGAGGAAGCGACAGGGCTGCGGGCCAGCGCCATGCCGTCCGGTCTACCACGGCCTGCGTGGCCCGAACGCCGTGGACGGTCGCGATTTCTCGGAGGTAGTGGCATCGGCGCCACGAGTGCGCGATCCTGTTGGGCCTTCATGCGCCTGCCGGAAGTTCGCTTACGGCCGAGCCTGCGGAGAGCCGTCTGATGAAATTCAACGACCCGTTGATGCTGGCTGGCGCGGTGGTGATCATCGTCGCCGTTATCGTGGTCCTCCGCATGACACGACCCTCCCGCAATCCCTTCCGCCTGAAGTCGTCCGGCAACAAGTCCTCGAGGTCCTCGAAGCTCTCCACGACGGCCGGCGGTGCGGGTGGCGAGTCCGCCTTCCATGTCGAAAAGGCGACGGGAGAGGGCCGTACCGTCACCTTCAGCGACGTGGCGGGCCTCGAGGAGGCCAAGGCCGAGCTACGGGACGTGACGGACTTCCTGTCGAACCCGGCCCGCTACGAGGCCATCGGCGCCCAGCTGCCCCGGGGCATCCTGCTCTACGGCATGCCCGGCTGCGGCAAGACGCTGCTGGCACGCGCCCTCGCCGGCGAGACGGGGGTGCCCTTCTACTTCGTCTCGGCGACGAGCTTCGTCGAGAAGTTCGTCGGTCTGGGCGCCGCCCGGGTGCGCCAGCTCTTCGAGGCGGCCAAGCGGGACGCCCCCTGCATTCTCTTCATCGACGAGCTCGACGCCATCGGCCGCCACCGCAACGCCGATGTCTCCGGCGACCGGGAGTTCGACCACACGCTGAACCAGCTCCTCGTCGAGCTCGACGGTTTCCTGGGCGCCAGTGGCGTGCTCATCCTCGGCGCCACCAACCGCCCCGAGCTGATCGACTCGGCGCTGCTGCGCCCCGGCCGGTTCGATCGCCGCATCCGCGTCGACCGTCCCGACCGCGACGGTCGCGAGAAGATCCTCATGCTCCACGCCATGCACCGGCCCATCTCGCGCCGGGTCGACTGGTCCGAGGTGGCGGCGAACACGCCCGGGCTGACGGCCGCCGACCTCGCCAGCGTCGTCAACGAGGCGTGCCTCCTCGCCGCCCGCCGCCACCGCGACCGCGTCGGGCCCGACGACGTCGAAGAGGCGATGTCCCGCGTGCTGGCGGGCACCCACACCGCCCGCCTCATGAACGAGGACGAAAAGCAGCTCGTGTCGACGCACGAGGCCGGGCATGCGGTCCTGTCGGTGCTGCTGCGCGGCGTCAACCCCCCGCCGCGGATCTCGATCGTCAGCCGGGCCAACGCCTTCGGTCGTTCACCCTGGTCGTCGGCCGACGACAAGGAGGTCGTGACCAAGCGGGAGCTGATGGCGCAGCTGATCGTGCTGCTCGGCGGGCGGGCGGCGGAGATGAACATGTTCGGCCAGCCCAGCACCCGCTCCGAGGACGACCTCGAGCACGCCGCCGCCCTGTCCAAGCGCATGGTCGAGAAGCTGGCGATGACGGGCCGGTTCGAGCTCGCGGCCGACGACGGCTCGCACGGCAAGGGTCGAGGCCACGAGGAGAACGGCGGCGGCAAGGAGGTCCGCGAGCTGCTGGTCCGGGCCGAGCAGGCCGCCCGCACGATCCTGCGCGACAACGAGCGCGACCTCAACCGGGTGGCCCAGGAGCTGTTCGACCGGGAGACCCTCACCGCCAACGAGCTGCAGGACCTCGTGCGGGGCCGCCCGTCGTCGGGGCCCTCGGGCGTCGTCGAAACCGGAGCGTAGGTCCCGCCCACATACCCACCGCCGGGTTACTAGCCTGGGGCGTAGTGGGGGAACGGGGGTCCGACCTTGACGGTCGCCTCGGCGTCGAGCAGGACGTGGAGGCGGCGGAGGCTCGTACGCGGTTGCTCAAGGCCGTCCCGACGGATGTCTGGTGGACCGACGGCGAGGGGCTCCTGCAGGCGGACCTGCCGGCCTGGCGCAGCCACACGGCCCAGCCCGCCGAGGCGGTGCTGGGCATGGGATGGGTCGACGCCGTGCGCGAAGACCGCCGCGAGTCGGTGGCGTCGGCGTGGCGCCAGGCCGTGGCCGCCGCCGAGCCGTTCGAGGGCGAGTTCCCGATCGTGTCGCCCGAGGGCACCGAGCGCGTCGTCGTGCTCCGCGCCCACCCGGTCGTCCGCGGCGGGGAGAACCGCGAGTGGGTTGGCACCGCCGGCGGCCTCGACCACCGCGAGGTCCGCGACCTCTGGTTCGAGATACGCACCGCCGAGACGCTGCGCCGGGTCACCGCCGCCCTGGTGTCGGAGCTGGACCTCGACCGCGTCGTGCGCCTGGTCACCGACGCGGCCCGGGAGCTGATCGGCGCCGACATCGGCGCCTTCCTCTATCACCCCGACGACGTCCGCGGTGAGGCCGGGTTCCCGCTGCCGTACACCGCCGATCTGCTCGACCCGACGTTCCGCGGCGAGGGGATCATCCGACTCGACGACATCACCGCCGACCCTCGGGCCGGCGACCGCGCCGGGCGCAACCACGGCGGCGTGCGCAGCTACCTCGCCGTGCCGGTCGTGTCGGCGCGGGGTGACGTGCTCGGCGGGCTGTTCTTCGGCCACTCGCAAGCGGGCGTCTTCACCGTCCGCCACGAGCGCCTCGTCGCCGGCATTGCGGCCCCGGCGGCCATCGCCATCGACAACGCCCGCCTGTACCAGGCCGCGCAGGCCGAGCGGAGTGCCGCCCAGCGCCTGGCCGAACGGCTCACGCACATGCAGGCGGTGAGCGCCCGCCTGGCCGGGGCACGCGAGGTCGGCGAGGTGGCCGAAGTGGTGGTGAGCGGCGTCGCCCGCGCCTTCGAGTGCGCCCGTGCGTCGCTGTACACGCTCGAGAACGACGGTGAGACGCTCCGCCTCGTGCACTCGTTCGGTTACGAAGGGCGGTTCTGGGACCGGTGGCGGTACATCGACCCCCGCGCCGCGCTTCCCTCCAGCGACGCCCTGCGGGAGCGTCGCATCGTGCTGCTGCGCGACCAGCAGCAGTGGGGCGACCGCTACCCCGACGCCGTGCCCGCCGACGGCCGCAGCGTCGCCCTCGCCATCCTGCCCCTGGCGCTCGGGGACCAGGCCTTCGGCATCGTCGCTTTCGGATGGGACCACCCACGGGCGTTCGAGCAGGACGAGGTGCAGTTCCTCGAGTCGCTCGCCGGGCAGTGCTCCCAAGCCCTCGAGCGGGCGCGGCTGTACGAGGTCGAACGGGAGACGGCGCGGG
>JBOGIC010000465.1:0-12238 GCA_050744985.1 Acidimicrobiales bacterium | reverse complement strand
GCGCGGTCATGTTCCGCACGTCGCGGGTGACGGCACGGGCGAGGCGCTGGGTCGGTCGTCCTTGCACGCGCAGTCGGCGCCGCGGGTCACAAATCGAGCTGGCGATGACGGCGACCACGACGCGTTCGGGCAGGTCCTCCACCACGCTGTTGAGGCGCAGCCGCCAGGGCCTCTGCCCGCCGAAGATCTAGCCGGCTGGCCTCCTTACCATGGCAGTCGTGAGGACGACGTCGTCCATCGTCGCGAGGAGGCGACGAGCGGCATTTCTCCTGACGTACGTCCTGATCCTGACGGCCTGCAGCGGTGGGGACACGCCGTCCCCGAGGATCGCTTCGGATGTGTTCGTCTCTCGCGAGGATGGGACGGTCGCGAACGAGGTTGCGGTGCTGTCGGGCGTCTTCGACGTCGACGTCGCTGTCACCGCTCTCGAACGAGCGGGCGCGCGGTTCAGCCTTGTCGACAACCGAGGCACGGAGTATGCGACCGAAGCCGATGTCGAGGCGGCTGAGCAGCGCTACGTCAGCGGCGATTTCTACACTCCCAACTACGTGGCGGCTCCGAAGGTCCTCGACACCGGTATAGAGCTCTACGTCGACTGCAAAGGCGTGATCCCGCCGCCGATGGCCGCCACGTTTCGGAGGATCCTCCGAGAGGAGCTACAGCGGGCGGGGATCACGGACGCCACGGTGAGGAACGTCCCGGAATGACACCGACGCCCGACCGGGCGTCGGGGGCCCATCGGACGCCAGCGGCCCCGGCGAAGCGGGCAGCCCGTGGGGGCCCGGTGGTCCACGAGCCCGGCGAGCCCTGGACCAGGTGCGACCGGGACGAAGTCGCCCGTCGGGGGCTCCAGGACGGGTAGGTAGACTGGAGAGCTTGTTCACCCCGGACGCCGCGTCCGTTCTCAGCGGCCCTGACTGGTTGCGCGCCCGCCGAGCGGCGGCGGCCGAGCGGTTCGCGGCGCTGTCGCTCCCCACCGAATCCGAAGAGATCTGGCGCTACAGCCGCATCGCCGGGCTCGACCTCGACCGCTTCTCGCCCGCCGCGGACGACGACGGTGGCGGCCTGCCCACCGCCGTCCAGGCCGTGGTCGACGCCGTGCAGCCGTGCGCCGGCCTGCTCGTCGTGCGCAACGGCCGGGTGGTGCGGAGCGAAGTCGACCCGGCCCAGCAGGCCAAGGGCCTGTACCTCGGCGACGTCGCGGGCCTGCCCGACGGTGACGACGTGCTCGGTGGCGTCGCCCTCGCATCCACCGACGCCTTCACGGAGCTCAACAGCGCGTTCCTCCCGGGCGCCGCCGTCGTGCGGGTGCCCGCCGGCATGACCGTCGAGCACCCCGTGCTGATCGTGCACTGGCTCGACGGCGAAGACATCGCCGCCTTTCCGCGCACGATCGTGCAGGCGGGCCGCGACAGTGAGGTGTCGGTCGTCGAGCACCAGGCCTCGTCGGACACGCGGCTGTTCGTCGACCCCGTCGTCGAGCTCGACGTCGGCGACGCGTCCCGCGTGCGCTACACGAACGTGCAGGATCTCGGACCCCGCGTCTGGCAGACCGGCTACCAGGCGAGCCAGGTGGGACGGGACGCGACATTGCGGTCGGCGGTCGTGGCCCTCGGCGGCGACTACGCCCGCGTGCGCACCGACTCGCGCGTCGGCGGCAAGGGCGGCAGCAGCTACCTCACCGCCGTGTACTTCGCCGACGGTGAGCGCATGCACGACTTCCGCACGCTGCAGGACCACGCCGGGCCGTCCTCCACCAGCGACCTGCTGTTCAAGGGGGCGGTGAAGGACCATGGCCGCTCGGTCTACTCCGGCCTCATCCGGGTGCGGAAGACCGCGCCGGGCACCAATGCGTTCCAGACCAACCGCAACCTGGTGCTGTCCGAGGGGGCGAGCGCCGAGTCCGTGCCCAACCTCGAGATCGAGACCAACGACGTCCGGTGCAGCCATGCATCGGCGGTCGGGCCCATCGACGAGGACCAGCTGTACTACCTCGAGAGCCGGGGCATCCCCCCCGTCGTCGCCAAGCAGCTGATCGTGCTCGGGTTCTTCAGCGAGGTGCTCGACCGCCTCCCCACGGCCGTGCTGGTGCGGGCGATCCGCGCCACCGTCGCCGCCCGGCTGGCCCAGGACCCACTCCGCCCGGCATGACCCATCACCCGCGCGTCGAGCGCCTGTGCAAGGTCGACGAGATGAAGCCCGGGTCGGCTCGGCGCTTCGACATCGACGACCACCGCATCGCCGTCGTGCGCATCGGCGACGACTTCTACGCGCTCGGCGACCGCTGCAGCCACGCCGACTACTCGCTCTCCGAAGGCGAGATCTGGGAGGACGAGCTGGAGATCGAGTGCTGGAAGCACGGCAGCACGTTCTCGCTCGAGACGGGCAAGCCGCAGACCCTGCCCGCCACCCGACCCGTGCCGGTGTACACCGTGCGGGTCGAGGGCGACGACGTGGTCGTGGAGCTGCCATGACGAGCACGCTGACCGTCGCCGGGCTGCGCGCCGGGGTGGACGGCCAGGAGATCCTGCGCGGGATCGACCTGTCGGTTTCCAGCGGCGAGGTGCACGCCGTCATGGGACCGAACGGATCGGGCAAGTCGACCCTCGCCCACGTCGTGATGGGCCGGCCCGGCTACGAGGTGCTGGGCGGCAGCGTCACCCTCGACGGCGTGGATCTGACGACCATGGAGCCGTGGCAGCGGGCCCAGGCGGGCCTGTTCCTCGCCCTGCAGTACCCGACCGAGGTGCCGGGTGTGCCACTCGAGGACGCCCTGTCCGAGGCGCTGCTCGCCCAAGGCCGCGGTGACGAGGATGTCCACTCGCTCATCGCCACCGAGGCGAGCCGGGTCGGGATAACCACGGCGCTGCTGGCGCGGCCGCTCAACGTCGACCTCAGCGGCGGTGAGAAGAAGCGCAACGAGGTCCTGCAGCTCGCGGTGCTCGCCCCCAAGATCGCCGTGCTCGACGAGATCGACTCCGGGCTCGACGTCGACGCGCTGCGGGCCGTCAGCCGGCGGGTGCAGGAGATCACCGAGGAAGAGAACCTCGGCGTTCTGGTGATCACCCACTACAGCCGGCTGCTGCGCGAGCTCCACCCCGACCGGGTGTCGGTGCTGCGCAAGGGCCGCATCGTGGCCACCGGCGGCGCCGAGCTCGCGGACGAACTCGAGCGCACCGGGTACGCCGGCTACGAGGAGGACCCGGCGGAGGACCCCGGGACGCCCCCGTCGCCCACCGCCCTGCCGTAGGCGTAGGCCCCTCCAGGCCGCGCGGCCCGGTGGTTCGCCGGATGGGCGGCTGGTCGGCGTTGGGGTTCGGGACGTGCGAGTCGGGCTACAACTCCTCGTCGGTGATGTGGCGGAGGTTGAAGCGATCGGCGACCTGGTTCCACGTCGTCGCGAATGTGGTCTTGGCCGACCCGGCCTGCTTCGAGACGGCGTCGGCGGCTCGGAAGTCGTCGTTGAGGGTGGCGCCCGGCGGGCGGCAGCCGGCGGAGGCGACGAAGCTCATCCAGTCGACGTAGTGCCGGTCGGCGTCGACCGACGCCCGCATTGCCAGTTGCAGCACCGACCGCAGCTGCCCGCCCTCGGCAAGACCCGAGACGTCCATGCGACCGAGCCGGGCGACGATGTCCTCCCGGGTCTTGATCGCGGCGGCGAGGTCGGCCTGACCTTGCGCCGTTGACACCGAGCAGTTGGACACGCCGGACACGGCCTTGACGACCAGGGCCCGCGCCCCGTCGTTGAGGGCGAGGAGCGACTCGAACGTTCTCGCCACTTCGAGCTCCTTCGCGGGCGTCGGGCTCGTCGCCGAGATCGGCGGGCCCGTCATGCCACCGTCGCCACCCCCACCGGACAGCGCGTAGACGCCGGCCGAAGCGGCTACGACCAGCACGGCAAGGACGGCGAGCATCCAGCCGCGATGGCGGCGCGCCGGTTTCGCCACCGAGGGCGGGCCGGCGGGCGGCAGGTTCGCGGTTGCGCGCACACGGGTCGTGTCGCCCGGCACCTCCACCGGCGGATGGGCCGCGCTCTCGTCCGGACCGGCTTCCAGGGGCAGGGTGGTCACCGCCAGCCCGGCCGTCGACTGCGCCGCCTGCAGGCCCCGTCCCATCGCTTCCGCGCTCGCAAAGCGGTGCGCGGGTTCCTTGGCCATAGCCCGCTCGATCACCGTGGCGACGGCGTCGGGAACACCCGCCGGCCGCAGGTCGGGCACGGGCTCGGCGGCGACCCGGGCGACGACGGCGACGATGCTCTCGTCGTCCGGTCGCAGGAAGGCCGGGTGGCCGGCGAGGAGCGTGTAGAGCGTGGACCCGAGGGAGTACACGTCCGACGCCACCGTGGGCCGGGCGCCCGAGAGCACCTCCGGCGGCGCGTGCGCGACCGTGCCGGTGACCACGCCGGTGCGGGTCGCCGTCTTGCCCTCGATGCGGGCGATGCCGAAGTCGGCCAGCTTGGGCTCGCCGAAGCGCGAGACGAGGACGTTCTCGGGCTTGATGTCACGATGCAGCACACCGCGGCGATGGGCCGACTCGAGCGCCCCGGCCAGCTTGATGCCGACATCGACCGCCTTCGGCCACGGCAACGGCCCGCGGCCCTCGAGCCGGGCCCAGAGGGACCCGCCGCTCAGGTACTCCATCACGATGTAGGGCTGGCCGTTCCCGGCGCGGCCGTGTTCGTGGACGGTAACGATGTTCGGGTGGCCGGAGAGTGACCCGATCGCCTGGCACTCCCGGCGGAACCGGGAGAGGCTGTCGTCGTCGACGTCGGTGGTGATGACCTTGATCGCCACATCCCGCTCGAAGTCGGGCTGCCACGCCCGGTAGACACGGGCAAACCCGCCCCGCCCGACCTCCTGGGCCTTCTCGTAGCCCTCCAGCCCGAGCTCGGGTCCCGCCACGGCCGCGACCGTAATTGATGGTCGACCGGTACGATGGGTGCAGGAGGGGACATGCCTGAGCAGGACCAGACCGGGTCTCGCTCAGCCGGACCGGCGGCTGGGCCCACCGTCCGCCTGGCCGGCTACGACCGGCTCGTCGAAGTCGGCCGCGGCGGATTCGCCGTCGTGTACCAGGCGTGGCAGCCGGCGTTCACCCGCCACGTCGCCGTCAAGGTCATCGCCACCGTGCTCGACGAGGGCACGCTGAAGCGCTTCGAGCGCGAGTGCCTGGCCGCCGGCGCCCTGTCCGGCCACCCCAACATCGTCACGGTGTACGAGCTCGGCAACACCGAGGACGGCCGGCCGTACATCGTCATGGAGTTCCTCGAGGGTGGCTCGGCCGCCGACCATCTCGCCCGTCAGGGCCCCATGGAGTGGCCGGACGTCGTCGACATGGGCATCCGGCTCGCAGGCGCCCTCGAGGCGGCCCACCGCGCCGGCGTCCTGCACCGGGACATCAAGCCCGAGAACATCCTCCTCTCGCGCTTCGGTGAGCCCAAGCTCGGCGACTTCGGCATCGCCAGCGTCCAGGGTCGCACCGAGACCCGCTCGGGCACGGTCACCGCCAGCGTCGCCCACGCCCCTCCGGAGGTGCTCGGCGGCGCCCGGCCGAGCGTCGCCAGCGACGTGTACTCCCTGGCCTCGACGATGTTCATGCTCCTCGACGGGCGGCCGGCGTTCCTGCATCCCGACGACGAGACCATCCTGCCGCTGCTCGCCCGCGTCGCCACGGCGCCTGTGCCCGACCTGCGGATGAAGGGCGTGCCCGAGGCGGTGTGCCTTCTCGTCGAGCAGGGCATGAGCAAGGACCCGTCCGAGCGGCCGGCGAGCGTCGTGGAGCTCGGTCGCATGCTGCAGTCGATCCAGGCCGACGCCGGACTTCCTGTGACACGGTTGCCCCTGGAAGGGGAGCCCGTCCCCCCGCCGCCGAAAGCGACGGTCACGGCGCCGGTCGACGCGAACGACGGCGTTCAGGCCACGCAGGCCGGCGCCACGCGCGTGGTGCCAACCGGCCCTGCCCCAGCGCCCACCGGGCCGTCCCCCAAGCGGCGCCGTATCACGGTGGGCGCGGCGGTCGCCGTCGCAGTCGGGATCGCCGTCGCCGTGGCGGTCGCCCTGTCGTCGTCGGGGAAGGACCAGGCGGGAACGATCACGGAGACGACCACCCAGACGACGGCCCAGCCGACCACCCCGACGAGCACCGTGCCACCCATCTTCCAGGACGACTTCTCGTCGAAGGCCAGCGGGTGGTCCGAGGCCGACAACGCGGGCGTCCGGCTCCGCTATGCCGGCGGTCGCTACCGGTTCGAGGTGTTGACGCCGGGCGTGCGGCAGACCTCCGACACCGAGCTGGAGGGTGCGGCGTACCGCCAGGACCTCACCGAGCTGGGCAACGTGGTCGTGGAGACGACGGCGTTCCATGACCAGACCGGCTCGTGGTACGGGCTGACCTGCCGCAAGCCGATCGGGACGAACGACGGGTATGTGGCGCTGGTGAACCCGAATGGGGAGTGGCGCCTCATCCGGTGGGACCCGGAAGAGCGCATCCTGAATCAGGGAACCGCCACCCCAGCGGGCAGCCAGTCACGGGTCCGGCTCGAATGTCTCGGCGCGGCCGGCGGCCCCGTCACCCTGCGCCTCTTCGTCGACGACCGGCTCGTCGGCGAGGCCACCGACCCGAACGGCATGGGCCCGGGCGCGGTGGGTCTGGTGGTCAATTCCGTCGCCGAGCCGGCCGAGGTGCAGTTCGACGACTTCGCCGTCCGACCCGCCTAGACCAGCCGACCGCCGCGGAACCGCCAGCGCAGGAACGGCACCCGCATCGGGCCGTTCACGAAGAGCCAGGCGACGATCCATGTGGTGGCGAACTGCAGGACGTAGGCGGCGCCGGGGACGTCGAGCCAGTCCTTCACGACGAACCACGCCAGAAGCCCCTCGGGGATGGCGGTCCAGAACCCGAAGAACGCCGGCCAGTCCTTCTCCCACCGGAACTGCATGAGGAAGTGGTAGAGGAGCTCCCATCCGATGCCGAGGAGCAGCACGACGCCGAGCACCTTGAATGCCGTCTCGTACTTGTCGCCGACCGTCGCCCCGGAGACCGGGAGGAACGGGCCGATGACGAGGGTCCACAGGCCCCCGATGACCACGAGGAGGAAGATCCGCGTCTGGATCCTCCCGAGAAGGGTGGGCACCATGGTTCACGGCCTCCTGTTCCGGGCCCACTTCCACCACTGGCGGGTGGAGCGGGCGACGCCGATCCGCTTGCCGAAGCCGAGCTTGGCCAGGTCGTCGGTGATGCGCTGGGCCGCGAACTGCAGCCCGAGGAACGTGTCGACACCCGGGAAGTAGCCGCCGAGGGTCGGCGACCCGACGGCGTACATCCGCCCCGGCTCGCTGCGGGTGCCGCGCAGTTCGAAGTAGCGCTCGACGTCGAGCTTGCCGAGCGGGTTGCGCCCGGCGCCGCTGTGGTCGAGGAGGTCGGCGAGGAGGCGGTGCTCCCGGATGTCGGCCTCGAGGCCCGTGCAGTCGATGACGTAGTCGGCGGGGATCTCGAGGATCCCGTCCTTGCCCTTGATGCGGGTGATGACCTGATGGTTCTCGCCCGGCTCGATGGTGTCGACCTGGCCGACGAAGGTCTTGTACCAGCCCTCGCGCCGGCCCCGCGCCAGCTGTTTCTGCCAGAGCTTGCGTTTGGGCGTGTTGGTGCCGCCGACCTTTTCGTACAGCGCCTTGCGGTCGTCGCCCTCCAGCCTCTCCATCTTGGCGAGGAGCTGCCCACCCCACGTCGACTTGGGCCAGTTGAACCCCTGGTACGCCCAGCCATCGCCCCCTTTGCGCCGCAGGAAGATGCTCGAGCCGTGGGCGCCGGTGATGTAGGTGCGGAAGAGGTGGTCGATCGTGGTCTGGGCGCCTTTGTTGTCCCGGTCGTCGATCAGGCGTTGCAGGATCCGAGACGCCACGATGCCGCCGCCGCGGATCACTACCGTCCCGGGCTTGTTGACGAGTTGCTCGTACACGTGCTCGTGCGGCTCGTAGGCGTTGATGACCCGGCCGTAGTCGTTGTGGCGGGTCTTGTAGTCCTGGAGGTCGGGGAGGAACTTGATCCCTGGGTAACCGACGGCGACGTGCACGTAGGTGGACTTGTAGGCCACCCGTTTGGTGGGGGATGTTCCGGCCGGGGGGGTGAGGATCGAGAAGTAGCCGCCGCCCGACCGGCGCCGCACCATCCGCACCTGGCCCTTCGCCCGCATCTCGTCGTACCCGATCCGCTTCGACTCCCGCTCGAGGGACCGGAAGACCTGGTCGACCTTGGGCGTGTAGTAGTCGCAGAGGATCGGCTCGGTGAAGACCTGCCAGAGGGGGGCGATGAACTTCGTCAGGCTCCTGGCCCCGAACGCCTCCCGCAGCGCGTAGCTCGGCCAGCCCCAGATGTTGTCGGGCGTCGACGCGGAATCCGACCGCAGCCGCTCGCCCGCCGGGATCTGGGAAACCTTCGTGAGGTACTGGTAGGTCTGCCACGGGAAGTCGAGGACGCTCAACACCTTGATCTGCGACGTAGGTACGCCGGCCAGGCGGAGGTGGTCGACCATGACGAACGACCCCATGCCGCCACCGATGGACACAAAGGGCACGTCCACGACGGGGATGCCGGCGGCCACGAGCATGGCGTCGGTCCAGATGTCAGTGGCGATCAACTCGTCGGTGAGGTCGCCGCCGCCCCGGACCGCGGCGACCGGCGCCCCCTCGTCGGGCTCGACGCCCGGCATGCGGATGGTTTCGTGGGTGGTCAACGCTCAGCCTCCCGGGTAGTGGGCACGGGTTCGGGCTCGCCCGTGGCGCTCGATGCATCGGCCGTCTCCCGGATGAGCTTGTCGACGAGGCGTTCGATACACCCGTCGTCGACGAGCTCCCCGGCTCGGACCCACATGACGGTCACCTGCAACTGCTCCGCCAGGGATGCCACCGGCGGCGGGGCCCCATCGCCGCCGAGGATCAGCAGACCGGTCCCCGGAGGCAGCGGTCCGGCGTCGCCGTCCGCGACCCGCGCCGGCGTGTGACGCACTCCGGCCCGCTCGAGCTGCTCGCCCCATTCGTCGGCGCGGCGGCTGGTGCGCCGCCGCCCCGGCTCGACGATCCCGACCTCGGCGCCGCGGGCACGCCCGATCCGCAGCGCCATCTGGACGGCCATGGCCCCGCCGGCCCCGTTACCGGCCCGCACGACGATCCCGCGGTCGGGGCCGGCCCAACCGCCGGTGGCGGTCTCGGCCAGCGCGAGGACGGTGGGCGCCCCGTCGGCCAGCAGCCGGTCGAGATCGACCGGCGACGGGGCCTCACCCGCCTCGGCGGTGAGGTCGAGGAGCACCACGTCCGAGTGGGTGGCCGCGACCTGCGCGACCAACTCGGCCGTCGGGTCGTCGGCGAGCTGGGCCCGCACCGTGGTCGTCACACCCTGGTCGCCGGCGTAGGCCGACAGCGCCCGCATCTCGTCCAGCGCGTTCGCCACCTCGATGAGGTCGGTGCCGAGGCCGCTGCCCAGTTCGGGCCGTTCGGCCGCCTGTTTGATGCGCGTGAGCACCACCTCGGACGGGTGCTCGTCGGCCACCAGGTCATGGGCCACGCCCACCAGCGCGGGCCCGCGGGCCGGCTGGCTCACCGGCAGCAGCACCCGGTAGGCCTGGACGTCCCCACTCGCCTCCCGCTCCGCCTCGGCGATGTCGGCCGCCAGCTGCTTGTCGGGATAGACGGCGCGCAGGAGCGGCTCGGTCATGATCGTCGTGACGATGGCCATGACGACGAGCATGGTGAAGAGCTGGTCGTCGAGGACGCCGAAGGACCGCCCGACGTTGAGGATCACCAGCTCGGTGAGGCCTCGGGTGTTCATGAGCACGCCCAGCGCCGCGGCGCGGCGGGGCCGGATCCCCTGCGCTCGCGCCGCCACCGTCGCGCCCACGAACTTTCCGGTGATCGCCACGGCGAGGATGGCCAGCAGCTGGAGCAGGGCGTCGCCCCGCAGGCCGGTGATGTCCACGTTGAGGCCCGTCGCCACGAAGAACACCGGCAGGAGCAGCAGCACCGTCATGCGCTCGAGCTGCATGAGGATCTCGTGGAACAGCTCGGCCGTGTGCTCTCTCGGCATGATCACGCCGAAGAGGAAGGCGCCGAAGATCGAGTGGATGCCGATCTCGGACGTGATGTAGGAGGACACGAGGATCCCCACCAGCACCACGGCCAGCATGTCGGGGGTCAGCCGGCCGATCCTGCGGTAGCGCTCGCACAGCCGCTTCAACTGGGGCCTGACCACGAGGAACATCACGGCCACGAAGGCCAGGGACTCGACGAGGATCAGCGGGAGGTCGAGCAGGCTCGACGAGGAGACCACGGCCAGCACCACCGCCAGCAGCGACCAGGCGAGGATGTCGTCGACCGCCGCGCACGCCAGGGCCAGCGCGCCGACCTGGGTGCGGTACATCCCGCGCTCGGTGAGGATGCGGGCCAGCACCGGGAAGGCGGTGACGGACATCGACGCGCCGATGAACAGGGCGAAGGGCAGGAAGTCCACCGCCGTCGGCCCGCCCGCGGTCAGCACCTCATCGTGCGACGCGTGGAGGTACAGGGCGAGCAGCATGCCCAAGCCGAACGGCAGCGCAACCGAGGACACCGATACGACCGCGGCCACACGCTCCTTGCCGCGGATCAGCTTGGTGTCGAGCTCGAGGCCGACGATGAACATGAAGATGATGAGCCCGACCTGCGCCAGGATCGTCAGGAACGGGCGGACCTCGAGCGGGAAGACTCTCAGCGGCAGGTCGCCGGGGAACAGCCCGAGCAGCGACGGGCCCAGCATGATGCCGCCGATGATCTCGCCGACGACGGGGGGTTGGCGGATGCGCTTGAACAGCGCTCCCATGAGCCGGGCCACCACGATGATGATCGCGATGTCGATGAATACGACCGCCGCGATCTCGTCCAGCTTCATCGCCGAGATCACGCTGTCGTCCCCTCGTCCCCCACTGTCCGCACGATCAGTGGAGTACCGATGCTACGCCCGTTGATACGCCTTTGAACAGAGTCGACCGACTCAGTTCCGCGAGTGTTTATGGGCGCGCCGTCGTGGGTGGGGCCAAGAGGTTGCCGAGCAGGTTCGGGGCCGTCGTCGTCGTGGTGGGCCCGGGTCTCGTCGTGGCGGTCGCCGCGCTCGTGTCGGGCACGATCGTGGTGGGCGTGCTCGTGGGGCTCGTGCGGGTGTCGACTGGGGCCGGGTGGGGCTCGTCTTCGTTGACCACGTAGACGGGCATCCCGACCGACATGCGGTCGGGGAACCAGTCGGCCGCCGTCATCGAGATGCGCACGCAGCCGTGCGACGCCGGGTAGTTGGGCACCGACTGCGAGCCGTGGATGGCGATGCCGCCGTTGAAGTACTGCGAGTTGTACAGCCATCCCAGCGGGCTCTTCTCCCACCCGGAGACCTGGGAGTAGAGCTGGAACGAGCCCGGCGGCGTGACGGCCCGCCGGCACCAACCCTCGGAGCAGAACCGCTCGTTGGAGCCCGTCGAGACGGGCAGGATCGTCGCCAGGTTGTTGCCCTCGATCAGGAACAGCACCTGGCGGTCGAGGTCGATCTCGACTCGCTTGGGCCCGCCGTCGGGCACCATCGGGGCAGCCGGGGTGGCGGCGTTCACCGCCGCGAGCACGTCGTCGGTGGCCCGGCCCGTGCGGTCCATGCCGGTGACCTTCTGGAACGCCATCACCGCGTCACGGGTGTTCACGTCGTAGGCCTCGTCGACCTGGCCGGCCCAGTAGTGCAGCTTCTCGAGCTTCTGCTCGAGGGTCAGCACGGCCGGGCTGACGGCCCCGATGTACAGGCCGGGCAAGGGCTCGGTGGTGGTCGTCGTCCCCGGCGCCGCGTCCGTCTGCGAGGCGACGGTGGTCTCCGTCGGCGGCGGAGGGTCGTCGTACTCCACCGCCGGGCGGCCGCTCAGCGCGGCGGGCATGCTGTCGCCGCACCCGGCCAGCGTGAGGGCGAACACCGCGACGGCGGCGAGCGCCATCCACCAGGTTCTTTGCGTCGTCCCGAGCCTCATGCCTCCGCCACCGGTCGGAGACGGTATCGCTTAGGGCTCATGCGAGAATTGGTCGCGCGCATCACGCCACCAGCCCAGGCACTTCGCGTTGGACTTCCTCAGCCTCTCGACTGAGCCGCAGGGCCAGCCCGGCCCGGAGGATGTTGAGGGCGGCGTTGGTATCGGCATGGGCCGTATGGCCGCACCTAAGACATCGGAACACCGCCTGGCCCTGCC
>JBOGIC010000464.1:0-6216 GCA_050744985.1 Acidimicrobiales bacterium | reverse complement strand
GCGCGTTGCACGGCGAGGTGACGGCGGTGTTGCCGGCGTCGCCCGAGTACGCCGCCGCCCACCGGTACGTGCCGGCGGCGGTCGGTGTGAAGGGGTCGGAGGTGTACTGGCCGTTGCCGGTCACCGTCTTCGTGTTGGTGAACACGGCCGCCGTCGAGCAGGTGGCGTCGTTCGGGCCGAACAGGTTGAACGTGATGGTGCCGGTCGGGTTAGTGCCGCCGGCCAAGGTCGCCGTGTCGGTCACCGCCCCGCCGAGCGCCACACCGGCCGAGGCCTGGGTGCTGAGCGTGGGATTGGCCGGCCCGACGCCGGTGACGGCCACCGACTCGTTGGGCGCGTTGCACGGCGCCGTGACGGCGGTGTTGCCGGCGTCGCCCGAGTACGACGCCGTCCACCGGTACGTCCCGGCCACCGTCGGGGTGAACGCGTTGGAGGTGTACTGGCCGTTGCCGGTCACCGTCTTCGTGTTGGTGAACGCCACCGCACCCGCGCACGTCGCGTCGTTCGGGCCGTACAGGTTGAACGCGATGGTGCCGGTCGGGTTGGTGCCGCCGGCCAGGGTCGCTGTGTCGGTCACCTGCCCGCCCAGCGCCACACCGGCCGAAGCCTGGGTCGTGAGCGTCGGATTGGCCGGGCCGACGGCGGAGACGACCACGGACTCGTTGGCGGCATTACAGGGGTTGGTCAACGGCACGTTGTTGGCGTCGCCCGAGTACACCGCCGTCCACCGGTATGTGCCCGCCAAGGTCGGCGTGAACGGGTCGGAGGTGTACTGGCCGTTGCCGGTCACCGTCTTCATGTTGGTGAACACGGCCGCCGTCGCGCACGTGGCGTCATTCGGGCCGTACAGGTTGAACGTGATGGTGCCGGTCGGGTTGGTGGCGCCGGCCAATGTCGCCGTGTCGGTCACCGGCCCGCCGAGGGACACACCCGGTGAGGCCTGGGTCGTGAGCTGCGGGGCCGGCGCACCTGTGATCGTGACCGTCTCGTTCGGGTCGTTGCAGGTCGTGGTCACGGCGGTGTTGCCGGCGTCGCCCGAGTACGACGCGACCCACCGGTACGTCCCGGCCAGCGTCGGCGTGAACGTGTCCGACGGGTACCCGCCGTTGCCGGCGACGGTCTTCGTGTTGGTGAACACCGCCGCGGTCGCGCAGGTGGCGTCGTTGGGACCGTACAGGCGGAACGTGATCGTGCCCGAGGGGTTGTTGCCCTGCGCGAGCGTCGCCGTGTCGGAGACGAACCCACCCAGTGCCACGCTCGGTGAGGCCTGGGTCGTGAGTGTCGGCGTCACCGGCTGCACGCCGGTCACCACGACCGACTCGTTCGGCGCGTTGCACGGCGAGGTCACGGCGTTGTTGCCGGCGTCACCGCTGTAGCTCGCGATCCAGCGGTAGGTACCCGCCTGGGTGGGCGTGAAGTTGCCCGACTGGTACTGCCCGTTGCCGCTGGCCGGCGTCGACGCGCTGAAGATGGCGGCACCCGAGCACGTGGCGTCGTTCGGGCCGTAGAGGGAGAACGCGACGGTGCCCGTGGGATTGTTCCCGTTGGCGAGCGTGGCGACATCGAAGATCGGCAGGCCGAGCTGCACGCCCGGCGACGCCTGTGTCGTCAGCGTCGGGGTGACCGGGCCCACGCCGCCGAGCACCGTTGTGACGTCCTCGCCCTGGTCGGAGCCGGTCGCGCCGCCGCTGTGGCTGCCGGAGATGAAGCCGATCTGGTTGGTGGAGACGCCGGGATCGCCCGGCAAGGTGTCGATGGTCGGGACCTTCAACACGGAGAAGGTGAACGCGATGAGGCACCGGTCCAACTCGGTCGTGATGTCGGTCTGCCCGAGCAAGAACGGCTGGCCGTCGGTCGGGCTGAACCGGACCTTTCCCGTTCCCGCGTCGATGACCGTGATCGTGAAACCCCGGCCGGCGCAACCGGTGCCCGCCTGACCGGTCCCGGTCGAGCCGAGTTGGAACACGCCGGGGTCGGCCCCGCCCGCGCAGTTGGCGGCGAAATTCCCGCACGACGGGATCAGGGTCAGGTCCGTGACGGTGATCGGACCGGTCGCCTCCGCGCCGTCGGAGCCGTTGATCGCCTCGATGGTGGCGGCGACGTTGGCGGCACCGACCGTGACCTGGGTGGGGAACTGCGGGAACACGCCCAGGAGGACACCCGGGTTGGCGCGAACGGCCGGGATGACGAGCAAGGCCGCGACGACCAGCCCGGCCAGCCCCGCCGCCGGAACCAACCGAACGAGCCTGCTTCTGCGCCTTCCCAGCCCCATGCTGCCCCCGATCGCCGGCGTGGGCCAAAGAGTGTAGGCCGTGGCCTGTCGCGGACGCCGCCGCGAGCGGCGTAGCCTCCGCGCGTGGCGGTGTCCCCCGACCTCCTGGCCGAAGCGTCCGCACGCCGTGACCGGCTTACGGGCCGGCGCATCACCTACTCGCCCAAAGTGTTCGTGCCCCTCACGCGCTTGTGCCGCGACCGCTGCGCGTACTGCACGTTCGCAACCGCGCCGGCCCGTGTGGATTCGCCCTACCTCTCGCCCGACGAGGTCCTGGCCATCGCTCGCGCCGGCGCCGCCGCCGGCTGCCACGAGGTGTTGTTCACCCTGGGTGAGCGGCCCGAGGAGCGCTACCCAGCGGCCCGCGTTTGGCTCGACGCGCACGGCTGGCCGTCGACCGTCGACTACCTCGCGGCCATGTGCGAGCTCGTCACCACCGAGACCGGGCTGCTCCCCCACGCCAACGCCGGTGCGCTGTTCCCCGACGAGCTGGCCCGCCTGCGGGCGGTGGCCCCGTCGCAGGGGATGATGCTCGAGAGCCTCGACCCCGACCTGGCCTGCCACCGCGGGTCACCCGACAAGACGCCCGAGCGGCGCCTGGCCACGCTCGAAGCGGCCGGCGAGCTGCGCATCCCGTTCACGACCGGCGTGCTCGTCGGGATCGGCGAGACGCGTGGGGCCCGGGTCGCCGCGCTCGAGGCCGTCGCCGCGAGCCACCGCCGGCACGGGCACGTGCAGGAGGTCATCGTCCAGAACTTCGTGCCCAAGCCCGGCACCGGCATGCACGCGTGGCCGGCGTGCCCACCCGACGAGCTGCTCTGGACGGTCGCCACCGCCCGCCTCATCCTCCCCGACGACGTCCGTCTTCAGGCGCCGCCGAACCTCTCCGAGGACTTCGGCGCCCTTCTCGACGCCGGCATCGACGACTGGGGGGGCGTCTCGCCGGTTACGCCCGACCACGTCAACCCGGAGCGGCCGTGGCCGGCGCTCGACCGGCTCCGCCAGGTCACGGAGGCACGGGGGTTCGTGCTGGCGCCGCGGCTGACCGTGTACCCGACCTACGTGCTGGCGTACGACCGGTGGATCGAGCCCGGGCTGCGTGCGGCCGTGCTCGACCGGGCCGACAGCGAGGGGCTCGGGCGCGACGACCTGGCCTGGGCGTCGGGGAACGAGGCCGACCCTCCGCGCCTGCTGCCGGCCACGCCGTCGGCCGGCGGCGCCGTCGGCGAGGTGCTGGCCGGCGTGCGGGCCGGTCAGGAGCCGGGCGTTGACGAGCTGGTCACGTTGTTCTCGGCCCGGGGACCGGAGGTGGCCGCCGTGGCCGAGGTGGCCGACGACCTGCGCCGCCTCCGCGCCGGCGACGCTGTCACCTGGGTCGCGAACCGCAACATCAACTACACCAACGTCTGCACGTTCCGGTGCCGGTTCTGCGCGTTCTCCAAGGGACCGCTGTCGCTCAACCTGCGCGGCGACCCCTACCTGCTTGGGATCGACGAGATCCAGCGGCGGGTGATCGAGGCCGTCGACATGGGCGCCACCGAGGTGTGCCTGCAGGGCGGTATCCACCCGAGTTTCGACGGGAACTACTACATCGACGTGTGTCAGGCGGTGAAGGAGGTGGCGCCCGGCATCCACGTCCACGGGTTCACGGCCCTCGAGGTCACCGAGGGCGCCCGCCGCCTGGACGAGCCCCTCGGGTCGTACCTCCGCCGGCTCATGGACGCGGGGCTCCGCAGCCTTCCCGGCACCGCCGCCGAGATCCTCGACGACGAAGTGCGGGCCGTGTTGTGCCCCGACAAGGTGACGACCGACGAATGGCTCCACGCCCATCGCACCGCCCACGAGGTCGGCCTGCGATCGAACATCACGATCATGTTCGGGTCGGTCGAGGAGCCGAAGCACTGGGCGCGGCATCTCGTGCGCACCCGCGCCCTCCAGGCCGAGACCGGCGGGTTCACCGAGTTCGTCCCGCTGCCGTTCGTGCACATGGCGGCGCCCATCTACCTGCAGGGCAAGGCGCGGCGCGGGCCGACGTTCCGCGAGGCGCTCCTCATGCACGCCGTCGCGCGCATCGCCTACGGCGACCTCCTGTCGAACGTCCAGGTGTCGTGGGTGAAGATGGGCGCCGCGGGGGCGCGCCAGGCGCTTCAGGCGGGGGCGAACGACCTGGGGGGCACGCTGACCGACGAGAACATCTCCCGGGCCGCGGGCGCGACACACGGCCAGCGGATGGACGAGGCGGGCTTCGCCGCGATCGTGGAGCCGTTGGGCCGCCCGCTGGAGCAGCGCACCACCCTCTACGACCGCGTCCCCCGCGTCTCCTCTAGCCCGACTTGTTGAGGTTGCGGAGCAGCGGCTCGGAGTACGCGACCACGGCCATCTCGATGGTGTCGGGCCCGACGTGGTGTGAACGCGCCTTGTAGCGCAGCAGGGCGGGCGCGGAGAGCACACGCTGCTCGAACCACGCCATCCCGATCAGGATCCCTACGACCACGGCCAGCGACAGCGGGACGATGATCAGACTCCAAGGGGACACAGTCCGCTCGTTCCCCGGGAGGGTCGGTGCCAAACCCCGCTCTCGCTACGCTCGTGCCGTTATGCCCCTCGAACCCGCCGACCAGCGTCTCATCGACGAGATGCAGGCCACGATCGCCGGCCTGGCGGGCGACGACGTCGACCGCCTCGACCTCAAGATCACCAACGCCGCCCTCAAGGAGATGCGGCGGGCGTTCAAGGTGTTCGCGCCCTATAGAGGCGTGCCGAAGGTGACCATCTTCGGATCGGCGCGCACCCTTCCCGAAGACCCGCTGTACCGCCAGGCCCGCGACCTCGCCGCCGCGCTCGCCGCCGCGGGCTGGATGGTCGTCACCGGAGCGGGCCCGGGGATCATGGCCGCCGGCGCCGAGGGGGCCGGGCCGGATTGGTCGATCGGCGTGAACATCCGCCTGCCCTTCGAGGCGGAACCCAACCCGGTGATGTTCGACGATTCGCGGCTCGTGGCGATGAAGTACTTCTTCACGCGCAAGCTCATGCTCATGAAGGAGTCGGCCGGGTTCGCCGTGCTGCCCGGCGGCTTCGGCACGATGGACGAGGCGTTCGAGCTGCTGACGCTCCTGCAGACCGGGAAGGCCTCGCCGGCGCCCATCGTCCTGCTCGATGTGCCGGGCGGGACGTACTGGCGGTCGTGGCAGGAGTTCGCCGAGCGGGAGCTGGCGGCCGGGGGCCTGGTGAGCCCTGACGATCTGCACCTCGTCCATGTCACCGACGACGTCGGTGACGCGGTCGCCGAGATCCTCGGCTTCTTCCGCAACTACCACTCCATCCGCCACGTCGGTCGCCACCTCGTGATGCGGCTGAAGGCCCGGCCGACCGACGCCGAGCTGGAGGAGCTGAACCGCGAGTTCAGGGATGTCGTCGTCGACGGGGCCATCGAGATCACCGATCCCCTCCCGCCCGAAGTGGCCGACGGCGACCACGTCGACCTGCCTCGCCTCGCCTTCGCCCTGGACCCGTTCCGCCAGGCGCGTTTCCGGGCGCTCATCGACGCCGTCAACCGGCTGGCGTCCGCCCCCGCCCTGTCGCGCCCCGACGCCGAGGCCGTCGATGCGGCGGCGACCCCGCCCGACCTTCTCCTCGGTCTCTGAGGCGGATAGCTTGGCCGCCTTGCGACGCGTGCTCGTCCTCCTGCTCCCCGCCCTCTTCGTCGCCACGGCGGTGCCCGCCTTGGGCCAGGTCGAGATCGATCACGACGCCCTCCGCCAGGGCCTCGTCTACGAAGGGCTGCAGCGGACATCGCGTGCCGACCGCTGCCGTGGGGCCTACCGGCTCGAGGTCGCGTCGGCCCGCGGCCTGGCCGGGTGCACCCACGGGCCCGACCCGGCGCCGCCCGGCGTCGACGTGCGCGAGGACCGCCCTGTGCCGTCGCCGACGCCGTCGCCGACGCC
>JBOGIC010000463.1:0-3489 GCA_050744985.1 Acidimicrobiales bacterium | reverse complement strand
CCGCGGCCGGGCCCACCCGGGTCACGCCGTTGCGCTACCGCCCGGGCAACCGCTGCGTGCTGCGCTACGACATCGGCGAATCGGCGTACTTCGGCAAGGTGCTCAGCGGGGGCCGCGCCGCGGCCCTGGCGACGATCGCCGCCGAGCTGGCGGCCAAGCAGCTGACCGTTCCGCTCGTCGCCTTCGCGCCGGAGTGGCAGCTGGTCGTGCAGGCCGACGCGGCCGGGCCGAGGGCGGAGGCGGCCGACCTCGAGTCCTGCGGGCGGCTCCTGGCGCGGCTGCACGCGGGAGCGACGCCACCCGGCCCCTCGTGCTCGCTGCACGAGGACGCAGCCGAACTGGTCGACCTCGTGCCGTCGATGCGATACGTCGGCATATGCGCCGAGGAGTTCGCCGGGGCGGTCGATCGTCTCCGATCGTGGCCGAGCCCCGAGCACCGGACCGTGCCCAGCCACGGCGCCTTCCGCCTCAACCAGGTGCACTGCGGTCCGGGCGGGCCGGTCATGATCGACCTCGACTCCTTCGGCTGGGCCGAGCCGGAGCGGGACGTCGCCAACCTGCTCGCCTACCTGCACTGGCGGGGGATGCGGCGCGGAGCCGATCAACGCGAAGGGCGCGCCGCCTTTCTCGCCGGCTACGGCGCCGGGCTCGACGGCGGGCGTCTGCGGGCCTTCGAGGCCGTCTCGCTCCTGAAGATCGCCGGGCGCCGCATACGCCGGTTCAAGACCGACGAGTGGTTGCGCCTGCCCGACCTCATCGGGGCCGCGACCGGGTTGCTCGAATGACGTTGCTCGATCCGGCGAACATCGGGCCTCGTCTGGTCGGGCGGATTCCGGGCGAGGTAAGGATCCGCTCCGCCCACCTCCTGTCCGTGAGCCCCGGCCAGCGCGCCGTCGTGTTGCTGCGCACCGATGCGCCCGGGCCGGACCTCATCGCCAAGCTGTACGCCGACCCCCGGCGCGCGGCGCGCCTCTACCGACTCCTCGGCGAACTGCCCGGCGTGCCCCCGCCCGTCGCCCACGTGCCCGAGCTCGGCATCTGCATCTACGAGGCCAGCACGGGACGGCCGATCGACGAACTGCCCGACGAGGATCGGGCGGCGGCGGTCGCGTCCGCGGCGGAGTGGCTCGCGGCTCTGCACGGCGCCGACCTCCGGTTCGATCGCCGGCTGCACCTGGCCACGGAGCTCGACAACGCCGGCACGTGGGCCGAGCGCGTCGCCGCCGGCCTACCGGCCTGTGGCGCGCGGGCTCGCCAGCTCGTGGACCGCCTGCGGTCCGAGGCGCCGCCGGTGCCTGACACGATCCCGATGCACAAGGATTTCCAGTACCAGCACACGCTGTTCGAGGACGGGCAGCTGGTGGTGATCGACCTCGACGAGATGCGGGCCGGCGACCCCGCGCTGGATGTCGCCCACTTCGCCGCCAACCTGCGGCTGCTGGAACGCCGGTCGGGTACCGCCTCCTTGGAGAAGGCGTTCCTCCGCGCCTACCCGGAGTCGTGGCCCGAGAAGCGCCTTCGGTTCTGGTCGCGCTACACGTTCCTCAAGCTGGCCAAGCAGATCGTGCGCGGCCGGGGGCCGGCGCCGGTGCCGGCGGGCCGCGACCGGGACGACGAGGTGGCGTGGGCGCTGGCCGAAGGGTTGCGGTGACCGTCGCCTACATCGTCCGCAGCTGGCCCCGGCTGTCCCAGACGTTCATCCTCAACGAGGTGCTGGGCCTCGAGGCGCTGGGTGTCGAGCTGCGCATCTTCGCCATGACGAGAGCGGCCGAGCCGGTGGTGCAGCCGCAGGTCGCGGACGTGGTCGCCCCGGTCCTGTACCTCGACGAGCGTCGCGGCGCAGGGGCGCACGTCCGGGCGCTGCTCCGGTCGCCCCGGCGGTATGTCGGCACGCTCGTCTCGGCCGTGCGCCAACGCGAGCTGTACGGCGGGTACACGGCCAGCGGGCCGCTCGGCGCGTTCCACCGCGCCGTATTCGTGGCCGCCGGGGCCGATGGGTGCACGCACGTCCACGCCCACTTCGCCCACGATCCGGCGCTCATCGCGCTGCTCGTCCGGCGGCTCACCGGGCTGCCGTTCAGCTTCACCGCCCACGCCCGCGACCTATACCAGATCCCGCCGGCCGCGCTGGCCGCCCGGGCCGCCGAAGCCTCGCGGGTTGTCACGTGCTGCCGCGCCAACGTGGAACACGTGGACGGGCCGGTCGAGGTGATCTACCACGGGGTCGACCTCGAGACCTTCCGGCCACCGGCGACGGGGCCGCGCCACGACGTTCCCGTGATCGTGTCGGTCGGGCGGCTCGTCGAGAAGAAGGGCTTCGACACCCTCATGCACGCCTGCTCCCGGCTCGTGGCCGCCGGCGAGGCGTTCCGGTGCGAGATCTACGGCGACGGGCCGGATCGGGCCGACCTGGAAACCCTCCGGGACCGCCTCAGGCTCGCGGGCGTCGTCGAGCTCTGCGGGGCCCGGACGCAACCCGAGCTGGTCGAGGCCTACCACCGCGCCGACTTGTTCGCCCTGACGCCGCGGGTCACGAGCGACGGCGACCGCGACGGTGTGCCCAACGTGCTCGTCGAGGCCATGGCGTGCGGGCTGCCCGTGGTCACGACGCTCGTCGGCGGGGCCGGCGAATTGGTGGTGAGCGGCGACAACGGGCTGCTGGCCGACCCGGACGACGCCGACGGCATCGCCGCGTGCCTCGCCAAGCTCCTGGCCGACGAGGCGGAGCGGCGCCGCATGGGCGAGGCGGCCGCCCGCACCGCGGCCGGGTTCGACTGCCGCGTCGCGGCCCGCCGGCTGGCGGAGATCTTCGGTGCTCGGGCTTGACGGGATCCGCATCGCGCGGTTCCCGAAGCTGGCCGAAGCGATGGACGCCGCGGTCATGGCCGGCCACCTCCGCGCTCTGGATTGGGCCGGTTCGGTCCGGGCGAAGGCGTTCGTCGACGGCGACGTCTGCCGGCTGCAGTACCACGGGAACATGGCGCTGGTGCTGGGCCGGATGTTCGCGACCGGCGACGAAGCGGGGGCGTACGAGCGCAACGCCCTCGCACCACTCGGCCGGACGGCGGTCGTCGACGACCTCGGGCTGGCGTTGTCGGTGTTCCCCGCCTGTGGCGAGCTGCCCACGCTCGTCGAGGCGACCGACCCCGAGCGGGTGGCGCGCGTGCTGGGGGCGACGCCCGCGGGCATCGACCTCGTACGGTTCACGCGCACGCCCCGCTGCGTGCTGCGCTACCGGCTCCCGTCGGGGGTGTCGGTGTACGGCAAGGTCGCGGCGGACCTGTCGCCCCACACGCCACGCGTGCTCGCCGGGCTGGCGGCGGCCGGCGTCGTGGCGCCGCGCCTCGTCGCCAACGACCCCGGTCTTCACCTGATGGCGTTCTCGGAGCTGCCCGGCGTCCGGCCCCGCACCGGCCTCCTGGCCACGGGCGCGCGCGTGGCTGCCGCCCTGCACGCCAGCGCGGTCGAGGTGCCGGTGGTGCGCAGGTT
>JBOGIC010000462.1:0-3838 GCA_050744985.1 Acidimicrobiales bacterium | reverse complement strand
GCCGAGGAGTTGGGCGGCAATCAGCCGATCGGACGCGCTGGCTGAGCGCGACGGGTAGAAGGCGATCGTCGCGCGCTTGAGGGACCTCTGCACCGGAGTCGAACGCACGGCCATTTGGGCGTCCAGTGTGGATGCACGGCTGATCCATGTGGTGGACCCTCGCCCCTGGGCGGCTGCGGATGCCGAGGAACGGGCATCAAGGATCGGAGGCCTGGGTAGCGACAGCAGGGGTGTTCGGGCGACGGACCTCTGAGACAGGATGGGTGCATCCCGGTCGTGTTGGCACGGTGACAAGCGTCATGGACGACAGCGTCCCGAGTGCCGCGCAGGGGTCCCCGGCCGGCGACGACCACGTTGCCCGTTCCTGTCACAGGCTGTCCGTAGACTTGTGAGATGGACCTGGCCTGAGGAGGCAGCAATGGATCAAGCCACAACGACGGAGGCCGAAATCGTCGAGACCCTGCGGGCTGAGGAGCCGGAGCACCCGGCGGTCGCCCGACTGGCCCGGCGATTGGGGGAAGAGGGGTCGGCGGCTGAGGCAATCACCAGCTACGACCGGATGCACCACCGACACAGCCGATCGTAGGTGACTGGCGCCCCGCCGCGATTGACCACCTTCCTGGTGAAGGTGGCCTCCCGCTGCAACCTGGCCTGCGACTACTGCTACGTCTACGAGCATGCTGACCAGAGCTGGAAGGACCAACCGGCGGTCATGTCGGTTGAGACGGTGCGCCGGCTGGCCGAGCGCCTCGCCGAGTACACGGCGTCCGAGAGGATCAGCCGACTACTGGTCATCTTCCATGGTGGGGAGCCGCTGATCGCCGGTGCAGAACGGCTGACTTCGGCGGCTCGCGTGATTCGGCAGGCGATGCCGGCGGGAACGGCCGTCGACTTCTCGCTCCAGACCAACGGCTTGCTGGCAGACCGTCGCGTTCTCGACCTGCTCGCCTCCGAGGGTATCGGAGTGTCCCTCAGTCTCGACGGCCCCCGCTGGGTGCACGACGCCCACCGGCTAACCCCACACGGCCGGTCCAGCTTCGAGGCGACAATGGCAGCACTTGAGGTCCTTGAGGCGAGGCCTGACCAGTTCACCGGAGTGATCTCCGTGATCGACACCGCCATCGAACCGGACGAGTTGTTCGCGTTCTTCTCCAAACGCCGGATCCCCCAGCTCGACCTGCTGCTACCCGACGCCCATCATCTCCGACCACCACCGGGCCGCGACTCGGACCCTGACCTGTACGAACGGTGGCTCGTCCGAGCGTTCGATGTATGGTTCGACCGCTACCCGGAACTGCCCGTACGGACATTCGACACGGTCCTCGGGGCGGTCGTCGGCCTGCCTGGCGGCACGGATGCCTTCGGGCCGGGCGATGTGAGCCTCCTCACGATCGAGACAGACGGGACCTACCACGACCTCGACGTGCTGAAGATCACCGAGCATGGCGCCACCGCGCTCGGCGGCGGCGTAGCGGACACTGAGATCAGGGTCGTGGCGACTTCCCAACGCCTCGCTGCCCACCGGAGCCTGCTCCGGGTGGAGGGCCTGTCGGCCACCTGCCAGGCCTGCCCGGAGGTCGGAGTCTGCGCCGGCGGCAGCGTCCCGCACCGGTTCGGCACGGGCGGCTTCGACCACCCCACCGTCTATTGCGGCGAGATGTTGGCGCTCATCCGCCACGCCCGCCGCCGGTTGTGGGCGACGGTGACCTCTCCGAGGCGGCCGGACCCACCGGTCGTAGGGCTCGAAGCCATCGAGGAGTACGACCAGGCCGCCTCGGCGGCGCGACTCGTCGACGACCTGCTTGACCGCTGGCGCACCGAGCAGTCCCAGAGCCTCCGGAAGGCGGCGGGCGCCGTCGGGGAGGCGGCCCGCTCGGCCCTCGACGGCCTCACGGATGCGGACATCGGCGAGATCGCGCTGCATCCTGGTGTTGTCGCGTGGACCAAGGTGGCACTGGATTCCGAGCGTGGCCTGCCGGTCAAGTCGCTCGCCGGGGACGTGCTCCGGGCGGATGCCGGGTACCTCGTAGACGCGGTGGCCGAGGGCTCCGTGGAGTGGGGCGTTCACCGGATGGACCGCTGGCTGCGAGTGCCGTTCGGCCCCCCGATCCGGTTCGAGGAGGACGAGGGGCTCGTCGGAGCAGCCTCCGAGCAGGTTCAGCGTGCGAGGGTCCTGATCGGACAGCACGACCCTGACCTCGCCGCCGAGATGTGCCGGCTCGTCCGCGACATCCAGTTCGTGCGGGACGAATCGGCGCATCCCGACAAGTACGTGTCGTTCAGCGACGATGTAGTCCCGGGCACACTCTTCGTGTCGGTGACAGCCGGCGGGGGCCTCATCAGCGTCGAGGATCTCGCCGACTCGCTCATCCACGAACACCGCCATCAGAAGCTGTACCTCCTGGACCGGTTTGTGCGGCTCGTGGAGCGCGACAGGCCGCTGGTGCCCTCACCGTGGCGGGAGGAGCCGCGCCCGCCGAGCGGGCTCCTGCACGCCGCCTTCGTGTTTGTCGAGCTGCGCCGGTTCTGGGCGGGACTGGCACGCGAAGGGCGGCGGGCCGACGCCGCGAGCCAGGTTCGCCTCATCGACGGCCGCCTCGGTGTCGCATGGGAGACGCTCGCCGGAACAGCCCTGACACCGGCCGGCCGACACCTGGTCGAGGCACTCCAGAGCTGAGCGCGATGCCGATCGTCCGCCTCCCGGCGCGCTCGCTGCCAGCCGACGCGAGCGAGCGCGACCGCCTTCTGGCCGAGTACTTCGCCTTCGAGAGGCCGGCAACAGCCAGAGGAGTGAACGGCGCCTGGGAGATCGAGGTGCTGGCGCTCGCCGAGCCAGAGCGTTGGGTGGACGAGCGCCTGGCGGAGGGCCTTGCGTGGCTCGGGGCGCCGGCCGATCTGGCCCTGATGGGCGACTCCGTCAGGCAGGAGGACGGCTTCACGCTTGCGCTCAACGACGCTTGGGGACTGTGGAGCGCGGCCCGATGGCTTCAGCGCGAGGGCCCGGCCGATCGCGTCGTCATCCTCCATGCGGACGACCACCGCGACCTGTCCTACCCCAGGCTCGCACTGGACGCCGGCGGCTACGTCGACCTCATCTCGGCCACGCCGGTGAGACTTTGCGAACCAGGCGGGGTCGCATCGGCCATTCGCAGCGGCGCGGTGGGCATGGGCAGCTTCCTGACGCCGCTGGTATGGGAGACCCCGCAAGTCGAGCTCCGCCACCTCAAGGTCGGCGCAGCCAGCGCCTCGCTGGGGATCCAACGGCTGACCGAGGCCGATCGGGTCCTCAGTCCCGGCGCCCCCAGGCCGGCAATCGCACTAACCACCGCGCCATCGCCGGGTTCGTCGTACACGGTCACCTGCTCGCCCGAAGAGTGGGTCGCCCTGGACATCGGTGGCCCGGTCATCGTCCACATCGACTTGGACTACCTGAACAACCGCTACAACGCCGACAGCCACTGGCAGGACCGGCCCGGTCGCCACGACCCGTCTGGGCACGAGGTGCTGGACCTGTTCGAAGGCCTTCTCGATGCTTTGGCCCAGCCGCAGTTGGCGTCGCGGATCGTCGACATCTTCGTCGGCATCTCGCCTGGCTTCTTCCCGGCGGAGCACTGGTGGCCCGTCATCGAGACGTGCCGGCTCCGGCTCCCCAGGCTTCGGGCCGCGGCATGACCGCAGGAGCCGAGCAGCCCCCGGCCGATGCGGATCGCCCTGGGCCCAAGCGCCCGTCCAAAAAGCCGAACCCGCCGCGGAAAGCAGCCCGGGGGACAACCACCGCATCGGTAGCGGGCGCGCGCCGCAAGGCGGCAGCCTCGGCCAAGGCGCGGCGGCGCAAGCG
>JBOGIC010000461.1:0-3079 GCA_050744985.1 Acidimicrobiales bacterium | reverse complement strand
CCGTAGGGCATGGCGCCGGTCGCGGCGAGAACGTCGTTGCGCTTGACGAATCGCCAGATCAGGGCGCCGATGACGCCGGCCAGGATGACGATCAGGACCCATACGATCTTGTCGGTACCGGCCGCTTTGTACTGGTCGTCTTGGATCTTCACGACCTCGATGATGGTCATGATCCAGAACACCAGCGCCGCCAGCCACAGCGCCACGAACACCAGTACGAAGAGCCCCGCAATGACGTCGCCCATGGCCCACCTCCTTTGTTTGCAACAGCGTACGCGGTGGCGCGGGCACAACGCGTGACCGATGCGCTCCGGTTGCGGATGCGGCGCCAGGGGCTGGCCGGCCCGCTCGCGACCGACGTGGTCGGCGCGGCCCGCGCCGCCGGCCTGCAGGCGCAGGACCTCGGTGCGAGCCGGCTCGCGGTGCGAGCCCGGTCGCGGGGGCTCACGCTGGCCGACGTGGTGCGGGCCGTGAACGAGGGCACGGTCGTGCGGACGTGGCTCATGCGGGGGACGCTGCACCTGGTGCCGGCCGAGGACGTGCGCTGGCTCGTCGCCCTATTCGGGCCCCTTCTCGTGCGGCGCGACCGCCGGCGCCGGCTCCAGCTCGGCCTCGACGACGACCTCTGCGAGCGCGCCCTCGCCGCCCTGCCGGACGTGCTGGCCGGCGGCCCGCTCACCCGTGCGGAGCTGGTGCACGGCCTGGGCCTGACGTTGACGGGCCAGGCGCCCGCGCACCTCATGGCGTTCGCCGCCGCGTCGGGGGTGATCTGCCGCGGGCCCGAGCGCGGCGCAGAGGCGACCTACGTGCTGCTCGACCGATGGGTCCCTGCGGGCGTCGCGGTGGACGGCGGGGCGGTCGAGCTGGCCCGGCGGTACTTTGCCTCGTTCGCGCCCGCCACCGCGGACGACTTCGTGGCGTGGTCGGGTCTGCCCGCCGGGCCGGCGCGGGCGGCTGCGGAGGCGTCGGGCGAGCCGGTGCCCGTGACGGTCGAGGGCGAACCGGCATGGCGGCTCCTGCCCGCGTTCGACAGCTATCTCGTCGGCTACCGCAGCCGGGCGCCGGCGCTCGACCCGCAGTACGCGGCGCGCATCAACGCCGGCGGCGGTTGGGTGCACCCGGCCGTGGTGCGCAACGGCCGCATCGTCGGCACCTGGCGGTTGCGGGACAAGACGGTGGCCGTGGAGCTGTTCGGCACGCGGCCGCGAGGGGCGCGCGCCGCCCTCGAGGAGGAGGCGGCCGACGTGGGGCGGTTCCTCGGCCTCGAAGCCCGGCTGACGATATGTTAGGTTCACCTACATAGATCTCTTCGTCTTCTCTAAGGACCCCGCCTTCGCCCGGCGGGTCGTCGAGGCCGGGGCGGCGGGTGTGGTGATCGACTGGGAACGGCGGGGGAAGAGGCGGCGCCAGGCCGCCCACGACACGCAGATCAACGCCGACACGCCCGCCGACCTGGCCCGCGTGCGGGCGGCGACCGCGGGCCGGCTGCTGTGCCGGGTGAACCGGTGGGCCGGGTGGTCGCGGCGGGAGATCGACCTGGCCGTCGCCCTCGGGGCCGACGAAGTGCTCCAGCCGATGGTGCGGCGGCCCGAGGAGGTCGACGCCGCCCTCGCCGCCGTGGCCGGCCGCTGTGGCCTGGGCATCCTCGTCGAGACCGTCGACGCCGTCCGGCGCGTGGACGAACTGGTCGCACGGCCCCTTTCACGCATCTACGTCGGGCTGAACGACCTGATGATCGACCGCGGCGGCGGGTGGTTGTTCGACCCGCTCGTCGACGGCACCGCCGACCGGGTGGCGGCGGCCGTGGTCGAGGCCGGCATCCCGTTCGGGGTGGCGGGCCTCACCCTGCCCGACCGCGGCTACCCCGTGCCGTCCCGGGTGCTCATGGGGGCGCTCGCCGGGTTGGGGGCGTCGTTCACGTTCCTCCGCCGGTCGTTCCTGGCCGACGTCGCCGGGCGAGACGTCGCCGTCGAAGTGCCCAGGATCCTGGAGGCGGTCGCCGTCGCCGTCCCCGGTGGGCTGGGCCGCGACGTGCAGGCCGTGTGAGGGCTCTCGTCACGGGGGCCGGCGGGTTCGTCGGCACGCACCTGGCGCGGCGCCTCGTCGAGGACGGCTGGGACGTGGTGGGAACGGTGCGGCCGGGATCGCCTTCAGTCCCGGGCCTGACGGTGGCCCCGGTCGACCTCGCCGACCGGGATCAGGTCACGACGATGGCGGCGGCTGCGGACGTGGACGTGGCGTTCCTGCTGGCTGCCTCCCGCGCCCAGGCGACGGCGGCCGCCGTCAACGCGATGTGCGTGCAGTGGCTCCTCGACGCCCTACCTGGCCGGTGCCGCACGGTGGTGCGGCTGGGCTCGTCGACCGAGTACGGGGCGCTCGACGGTCCGATGGACGAGGACGCCCCCGTGCGGCCGCGGGGCTTCTTCGGCGCCACCAAGGCGGCCGGGTCGCTGCTCCTCGCCGCCGCCAGCCTGCGTGGCTCGAACGCCGTGGCGCGTCATACGGTCATCCTGCGGGCCTTCCAGGTCTACGGGCCGGGTGACCACCCCGGCCGGTTCGTGCCCCGGGCCGTCCGGTCTGCCCGGACGGGAGAGACGCTGCCGCTCACCGGCCCGGGCCGCCGGCGGGACTGGGTCTACGTCGACGACGTGGTCGAGGCGTGCGTGCGGGCCGCGCTCGCCGAGCATCTCGATGCCGGGGAGGTGCTCAACATCGGCAGCGGGCACCAGGCCGCCAACGAGGAGGTCGTCGCCACGCTCGAACGGGTGAGCGGCCGCCCCATCGCCGTCGCCCCCGGCGCCCACCCCGGCCGGGCCTGGGACACCGGCTCGTGGGTGTGCGACCCGACCCGTGCACGCGAGCGGCTGGGCTGGGAGGCGAAGGTGGTGCTCGAGGAGGGGCTGCGGCGGTGCTGGGAAGCGGCGGCCGTCCCGTGAGCGTCGCCGTCGTCGTCCCGGTCTACCGGAACGAGGACACGCTGCCCGCACTGGCGGCCCGCGTGGCGGCCGCGCTGGACGGGCGGGCCTGGCGGCTGCGCCTCGTGATCGACGCCTCGCCCGACGCCAGCCTGGCCGTCGCC
>JBOGIC010000460.1:0-2253 GCA_050744985.1 Acidimicrobiales bacterium | reverse complement strand
GGTGTGCGTGGCCCCGAACTCCATGGCCCACACGAGCTTCTGCGGGTCGAGGTCGACGGCGATGATCTTCGTCGCCCCGGCCAGGCGCGATCCGGCGATGGCGGCGTCGCCGACGCCACCGCACCCGAACACGACCACCGAGTCGCCCCGGCTCACCTCCCCCGTGAACATGGCCGCCCCCAGCCCCGCCATCATGCCGCACCCCAACAGCCCGGCCACCTCGGGCGGCGCCATCGGGTCGACCGGCGTGCACTGCCCGGCCGCCACCAGGGTCAGCTCGGCGAACGCGCCGATCCCCAGGGCCGGCGTGAGCGGCGTGCCGTCGGCCCCTGTCATCTTCTGGTGGGCGTTGTGGGTGGCGAAGCAGTACCACGGCCGGCCCCGCAGGCACGCCCGGCACGCGCCGCACACCGCCCGCCAGTTGAGCACGACGTAGTCGCCCGGCTTCAGGCCGGTTACGTCCGGCCCGACCGCCTCGACCAGTCCCGCCGCCTCGTGGCCGAGCAGGAACGGGTAGCCGTCCGTAATGGCGCCCTCGCGGTAGTGCAGGTCGGTGTGGCACACCCCGCACGCCTGCACCCGCACCAGCGCTTCTCCGCGACCCGGGTCGGGCACGTGGATCGTCTCGAGGGCGACCGGCGCCCCCTTCGTCTTCGACACCACCGCCCGCACCTCGTGGCTCATCGCCCCCAACCTTACGAGGCGCGCACCCAACGCTTTACTCCGCGGGATTGGCCCTTGGAGGTACCACTTCTGCAAGTCAATCGGCTACGGGTCGACGCGGTAGATGCGGCCCGGGCGCTGGATGTCGGCCCAGCCGAGGACGGCGGCGGCGAAGGCCTTGTGGAGGCCGCCCGCGCTGTTTTTCTGGGCGCCGATGACCTTGGTGGCGGCGGCCGTCTTGCCCGTCGGGAGGTCGAGGAACAGCACCTGGTTGGACCGGGACTTCTTGTTCACGGAGCTGACCAGCAGGGTCTGGTCGTCGTTCAGCAGCGTCACTCCGGCGGGACGGCCGAGGTGGAGGCTGGTCAGCACCTGGGTGAGCGCCCCACCCGCGACCCGGAACACCAGTCCCTGACCCTCGGCCGTGCCCTGGTCGCTCACGTACGCCGTCCCGTCGGCGGCGACCACGACCGAGTCGGGCGACACGAACGGCGACCCGGTGGCGATGGTCGTGACTTTGCCGCCGGCCGACGGCACCGAGAACAGCCCCGGCACCCGGCTGGTGGGATCGGTGCCGACGAAGTACAGGATGTCGCCGTCGGCCCCCTTGACCACGTCGAGGCCCCGTGGCTCGCGACCCTGGGTGCCCGGCAGCGCCACCGCCCGTCCCGCCTCGCCGCTGGGTACGACGAGCACCGCCCCCGAGCCCCCCGACGCCGGGTCGGCGACGAAGACCCGGCTGTCGTCGGTGGCCACGGCCACGTTGGTGGGCCGCGCCAGCGGCGCGCCACGCGCCAGCTCGGTCGCCGGCCCGCCCTCGGCCCGGACGCGCGACACCATCGCGTCGCTGTCACCCGTCACCAGGAAGTAGATCGTCGTGCCGGCGGGCGACGGGGCGGCGTCGACGGGCTGGTGGGCGGCGTCGGTCTTCACGACCACCTCGGCGGCGCCGATCCCATCGTCCCCGATGGCCCGCCCGCCCGGGGCCCCGCCCCCACCCCCGTCGACGCCGCTGCATGCCGCCAGCCCGATCGCCAGAGCCGACGCCACGGCCCACCCGTAGGTCCTCTGCATGGTCCTGCCTCCCGGGGTCTACCTGTCAGTGTTCGTCACCCCGGCCCCGCGCGGATCACTGGCACTAACCTCAGCCAGTCTCGTCGTCAGCAAGGGGGAACAGCCGAATGGCAGTCAGTGCGTACGTGCTCATCCAGACCGAAGTCGGCAAGGCGGCCCAGGTGGCCGAAGAAGTGGCGCAGATCGACGGCGTGGTCTCGGCTGAGGACGTAACGGGCCCCTACGACGTCATCGTGCGGGCGGAGGCAGACACCATGGACGACCTGGGCCGGCTCGTGGTGAGCCGGGTGCAGCTGATCGACGGGATCACCCGCACCCTCACGTGCCCGGTCGTGCACCTGTAACTGAGCTACTCAGTGACGGGTGAGCACGCGCTGCACGCGCGGCCCGACACGGGCCATCAGCTCGTAGGGGATCGTCCCGATCGAGCGGGCCACGTCGGCCCAAGGCACCTCCGCGTCGCCCAGCCGGCCGTAGATCAGTACGTCTGACCCGACGGCGGCGTCCGGGCACCCC
>JBOGIC010000459.1:0-9386 GCA_050744985.1 Acidimicrobiales bacterium | reverse complement strand
CCCCCGCGGCGACGACGCCGGACGTCGGACGGACCCGCTCGCCGTACACCGCCTTCACGATGGCGTTGCGGTCGATGGCCCGGATGATCGCCTCACGGAACCGGATGTCCTGGAACTTGCGGTTCTTGAGGTTGAAGCCGTACATCAACTCGGCCGGGAGGGACTGGAACCCGGCGCGGCCCCGGGCGCTCGCGGCCTCCTCGACCCGTTCCGCCGGCACCTGCGTCCAGTCGAGCTGACCCCGCAGGAACGCGGCGTACGGGGCGTTGCTGTCGCGGCCCATGTGCACCTCGAGCCCCTGGATCGCCATCTTCACGCCCGGCGCCGGCATGAGCCGCAGCACGTCGGCGCTCCGCGAGCGGACCATGAACGGCCCACTGCCGACGGGCTGCTCGGCAAAGGCCGGCGCCGGTGGCGACGGCGCCTCCACCGCCTCCTTGGGCACGATCCCGAACGAGGGGTACCCGACCACGGCCGGGAACGACGACAGCGGGTAGGCGAGCTCGACCTTGACCGTACCGGCGGCCGGCGTCGAGACGCCTTCGAGGCCGCCGGCCTTCCCTTCGTTGAACGCCTTGTAGCCGGCGACGGGTTCGAGCTGCGCCGAGGCGGGCGACGTCGAGCCCTTGGCGGCGATGCGCTCGAGCGTGTACTTCACGTCCGACGCGTCGACGGCCCGACCGTTGGCGAACTTGGCCCCCGGGCGGAGGAAGAACGTCCACGACTTCTGGTCGGGCGAGCCCTCCCACCGGGCGGCGAGGCTCGGCTTCACCTCCAGCGAGGTCGGGTCGTAGGCCGTCAGCCCGTCGAAGAGCTGGTCGACGACGAGCGTGTCGACCGGGTAGCGGGCCTGGGCCGGGTCGAGCGACTGTGGCCGCTCGAGCCCGATGCGGAGCATGCCGCCGCCCGACGAGCCGCCGCCGCCGGAGCTGCCCGAGCAGGCGGTGGCGATTAGGGCGAGCACACCCGCCGCGACCACCAGCCTTTGCCCCCTCACGACACGAGAGGGTACGCCCTCAACCGTCCCCCTCGGGGAAGTGGCACGCGACCCAGTGACCGGGCGTCTTCTGCTCCAATGGCGGGGCGACCGTGCGGCACAGCTCCTGAGCCTTCCAGCAGCGGGTGTGGAACCGGCACGCGGGTGGGGGATCGGCAGGCGAAGGTACGTCACCGCTCAGGATGATTCGCCGCCGGGTGTGCTCTTTCCTGGGATCGGGGACGGGCACGGCCGACAGCAGCGCCACCGTGTACGGGTGGGCGGCGCGGTCGTAGAGGTCGTCGCGAGCGGCCACTTCCACCAACTGGCCGAGGTACATCACGCCCACCGTGTCGCTGATGTGGCGCACCACGGAAAGGTCGTGGGCGATGAAGACGTACGTCAGCTCCAGCTCGGCCTGCAGGTCTTCGAGGAGGTTGACGATCTGGGCCTGGATCGACACGTCGAGGGCGGAGACAGGCTCGTCGAGGATCACCAGCCTCGGGTGCAGGGCGAGGGCGCGCGCCACGCCGATGCGCTGGCGCTGCCCGCCCGAGAACTCGTGCGGGTAGCGCGGCGCGTGCTCCGGATTAAGCCCGCACAGCTCGAGCAGCTCACCCACACGCGCCCTGGCTTCGGCCCGGGAGCGACCCTGCACGATCAGGGGCTCGGCCACGATCTGGCCGACGGTGTGGCGGGGGTTGAGTGAGGCGAAGGGGTCCTGGAACACGATCTGCATCTCCGCCCGCAGGGCCCGCGTCTCCCGCTTGCCCAAGGGGAAGAT
The DNA here is from genome assembly GCA_050744985.1 of Acidimicrobiales bacterium. Taxonomy (GTDB): domain Bacteria; phylum Actinomycetota; class Acidimicrobiia; order Acidimicrobiales; family AC-14; genus JBOGIC01. Next base: position 7,626 of record JBOGIC010000459.1, on the reverse strand, counting down.
CGGCTGGCCGTCGAAGTCGACCTCGCCCGACGTGGCCGGCAACAGCTTCAGGATCAGCCGCGCCGTCGTGGACTTCCCGCAGCCCGACTCGCCGACCAGGCCGAACGTCTGGCCCCGGCCGACCGTGAACGAGACGTCCTCGACGGCGTGGATGTCGCCGACGTGGCGCCGCAGGACCGTCCCCTTCGTGATCGGGAAGAGCTTGGTGAGGTTGCGGACCGTGAGCAGGCGGGCGGCGGCACCGTCGCCCGGGAGCACGTCGGCGGCGGTCGCCGGCTCGGTGCCCTCCTCCACCGTCATGAGGCCGTCTCCTGCTCGCGAGCGGCGACCTTGGCGTGCCAGGCGGGCGCCGGCTCGGTCAGCCGTTCCGCCGGCGAGAACCAGCCCGGCTCCGGCGCGAAGTGGCACCGGGCGCGGTGCTGCTCCGCCACCTCGAGCAACTCGGGCATCTCGGCGGCGCAGCGTTCGTCGTCCCGGTACGGGCAGCGCGGGTGGAACCGGCAGCCCGGCGGCGGGCTGATCATCGAGGGGGGCTGGCCGGCGATCGGCCGGAGCCGGCCCAGCCGTTGCTGGTCGAGGCGGGCGATCGACTCCATGAGGCCCCACGAGTACGGCATGCGCGAGCCGTAGTAGAGCGCGTCGACCGGGCCCTCCTCGACGACCTGACCGGCGTACATCACCATCACCCGGCTCACGAGGCCGGCCACCACGCCGAGGTCGTGGGTGATCAGCACGACGGCGGAGTGGGTCGTCTCCGCCGCCTTCTGGAGCACGTCGAGCACCTGGGCCTGGATCGTGACGTCCAGCGCCGTGGTCGGCTCGTCGGCGATGATGAGATCGGGGTCGTTGGCGATGGCCATGGCGATGAGCGCCCGCTGGCGCATGCCCCCGGAGAACTGGTGCGGGTAGTCGTCGACACGCTGGCGGGCGTTGGGAATGCCGACGAGGTCGAGCACCTCGACGGCCCGGTCGCGTGCCTGCGCTTTCGGGACGCGGTTGTGGGCGCGCACGACGTCGGCGACCTGGTCCCCGACGGTGTAGACGGGATTCAGCGACGTCATGGGGTCCTGGAACACCATCGAGATCTCCGAGCCCCGGATCCTCCGGAGCTGCTCGGCGTTGAGGCCGGCCAGGTCGGTCCCCTTCCAGCGGATCCCGCTCGCCCGCACGGTCGCCTGCGGCTTGGGCACCAGCCCGAGCACCGACAGCGCCGTGACGGTCTTGCCCGAGCCCGACTCGCCGACGATGCCGAACACCTCGCCGGGGAAGACGTCGAACGAGACGCCGTCCACCGCCTTGACGTCGCCGGCGTCGGTGCGGAACGTCGTCCGCAGGTCGCGCACGGAGAGGAGCGCCTCCACTACCGCAACCGCGGGTCGAGGGCGTCGCGGAGGCCGTCCCCCACGAAGACGAAGGCCATGACGGTCACGACGATGGCGGCGGCCGGGAAGAAGAGCAAGTGCGGGCTGGTGCGGAGGTAGCTACGGCCCTCGTTGACCATGAGCCCCCACGCGGCCGTCGGCGGCTGGACACCGACGCCGAGGAACGACAGCGCCGCCTCGGTCAGCACGGCCGTGCCGACCAGGATGGTGGCGAGCACGATCACGGGCTGGATCGTGTTCGGCAGGATATGACGCGTGACGATCCGCCAGTCGCTGCAGCCCGCCGCCCGCGCCGCCTCGACGTACTCGCGCTCCTTGGCCTGGAGCACGCTGCTGCGCAACAGCCGGGCGATCGGCATCCACGCCACGAACGCCAGCACGAGGATCACCGTGCGCTCGCCCTTGCCGACGACGGTGGCGAGGACGAGCCCGGCGACCACCAACGGGAACGACAGGAACACGTCGGTCGTGCGCATCAGCGCGTTGTCGACCGCACCGCCCCAGTAGCCGGCGACGGCGCCGACCACGACGCCGACGGTCGTGGCGATGGCGACGGCCACGAAGCCGATCCGCAGGGAGACACGCGCGCCGTACACCACCCGGGCGAACAGGTCACGGCCGACGAGATCGGTGCCGAACCAGTGGTCCCAGCTCGGCCCGGCCCGGCCCGGTTCGCTCCGAGCGCCCAACGCGTTGGGGCTGTAGCGGGTGATCACCGGGGCCAGGACGGCGACCAGGACCAGCAGTCCGATGACGATCAGCCCGACCACGGCCAGCCGGTTGCGGCGGAACCGCCGCCACACATCGGCGCGCCCGGCCACGGCGGAGTCGGGTGGCATCAGAGAGTACGGCCGTAGCGGATGCGCGGGTCGAGCAGCGCGTAACTCACGTCGACGAGGAGATTGATCACGACGTACGCGAGCACGATCACGAGGGTCAGGCCGAGCACGATCGGAGCGTCGAGGCTGGACGCCGCGCCGGCGACGCGGCTGCCTATGCCGGGCCACGAGAACACCGTCTCGGTGACGATCGCGGCGCCGAAGAAGGTCGCCAGGTCGAGCCCGATCAAGGTGACGATCGGCACCATGGCGTTCTTGAGGCCGTGCTTGAGGAGCACCGTGCGGCTCGTCAACCCACCGGCGCGGGCCGTGCGCAGGTAGTCGGTACCCAACACGTCGAGCATGGAACTGCGGGTGAGGCGGGCCAGCACCACGGCCTGCACGGCTGCCAGGGTCACGGCGGGGAGCAGCAGATAGCGCCACTGGTCTCCGAGGGGGATCACGCCGAGCGCCCACCGGTCGGGCCCGATGCCCCCCGCCTTCAGCTGGGCCCAGCGCGGGAAGCCGTGCTGGAAGGGAAACACGCTGAGGCCGTAGACGAGGAGGTAGCCGAGCACGAAGACGGGGATCCCGAGGACGATCGTCGTGGCCACCGTCGTGGCCGTGTCCGCCAGGGAGTACCGCCGGGCGGCGGACAGCACACCGACGCCGACGCCGATCACCACCTCGATCAGGAGCGCCCAGAACGCCAGCCGGAGGCTGCTCGGCGCCGTGTCGGCGAGGATGCTGGTGACGCTGCGCCGGCTGGTGAACGACTCGCCGAGGTCGCCGTGGGCGAGCCGGCTCCAGTACTGCCCGTACTGGACGTACCACGGCTGATCGAGCCCGAGCCGCTCCTCGATGTTGGCGCGCATCTGCGGCGACACCGTGCGCTCGCCCGACATGAGCTGCACCGGGTCGCCCGGCACGACGAAGAAGGCCAGGAACAACACCGTCAGCGTGCCGAACACGACCGGAACGGCGAGCAGCAGGCGACGCAGGATGTAGGGGCCCACGCGTCAGTCGCCCGTGGCCGGGGTGCGGCCGTGGGCTATGAGCTCAACCACATCTCGTCGTAGGCGACGAACAGCAGCGGGCTCTGGGTGACACTGTGGAGCTGCGCGCTCCACGCGATCGTCCCCGCGAACCAGGTGATGGGGACGATCACGGTGTCGTCGTTGAGGACGACCGACTCCGCCTGCTGGTAGTTGTCGTAACGCCGACCGTCCTCGATCGTGCTGCGGGCGGCGTCGATCAACCCGTCGAACCTCGGGTTCGCCCACTGGGTGAGGTTGTCGGTGGAGCGGGCGCTGAACAGGGGCCAGAGCATGTTGTCGTAGGCGTTGTAGTCCGCGATCCAGCCCACGCGGAAGAACTGGCCTTCACCCCGCCGCATCGCAGCCGGGTAGGTCCGGCTCTCGAGAGGGTCGAGGTCGGAGCGGATGCCGAGGTCGCGGAGGTTCTGCTGGATGATCGTCGCCACCGGCTCGTGGCCGGCACCGGCCCCGAAGTTCAGCTTGATCGTCGGCAGATCCGCCGCCTTCTTGCCGGTCGCCTGCTCCCATTCGCCGAGAAGCTGCTTGGCGCGGGTCAGGTCGAGAGACGCGTACCGGGCGATGCCGGGTCGGTACCCGAGGATCCCCGGCGGCGTGATCCCGGTCGCGACCAGGCGTGACCCGTTGAAGACGTCGCGGACGATCCGGTCCCGATCGACGGCGAGTGAGATCGCTTGGCGCAGCTTGACGTTCTGGGGGCCGCCGACGACCGGGTCCTTCATGTTGAACGACCACTGGTACAGGCCGTTGGCGGCCTGGGTGGCGACCCGCCCCGGGTACTGGGAGCGAGCCTCGGCGTAGCGCGCCGGGGGGATCCGACCCGTCAGTCCCTGGCCCGACTCGAACGCCGCCCACGCCGCGTCGACATCCTTCGACACCTTGAAGTCGATGGTCTCGATGTAGGCCGGGTGGTTGTGTATCCCGCCCCAGTACGTCTGGTTCCGGGTCAACCGGAGCCCTTCCTCGGGCTTCCAGACGCCGCTCATCTTGTACGGCCCGTTCCCGATCATGATGCCCTGCTGCCACTTGGTCTGGTCCGGGAGGGCCTGCACCAGCTTCTGGGGGACGGGCGAGAAGACGATGTGGGCGACGACGGCGGGGAAGAAACTGAGTGGGGCCTCGAGCTCCACCGTGAGGGTGCTGGCGGCGTTGTCGGCCTTCACGCCGCTCATCTCGGCCGCCGTCCCGGTGTTGACCGCCCCGGCCCCCTTGATGCGGGCGTTGTCGGTGAGGTGGTAGGCCATGGGCGAACCCAGGGCCCGGCTCGCCGCTCGTTCCCAGGCGAACTTGAAGTCGCTGGGCAGCACCGGATCCCCGTTGGAGAACGTGACGCCGGGCCGCAGGACGAAGGTCCACACGGTGGCGTCGGCGTTGGACGACCACTTCTCGGCGACCGCGGGCTCGAGCGTGCCGGTCTTGTAGTCGTAATCCGTGAGGCCGTCGAAGAGGAGCTGGCCCGGCTGCTGGGCCTCGAGCGTCCCGGCCAGGGCCGGATCGATGCCGTCGGCCGGCCCGCTCGCCCAGTTCTGGTAGTCGACGAGCGTGCCGCCCACGATCGGCGTGCCGTCGCGTCCGCCTCGATTGTCCGAGGACGAGCACGCGACGGCCACCAGCAACGTGACGACCACCACCACCCTGCGGCCTGCACCCTTCACCGCCGGACCTCCTTCGCCCTCTGGGCTCGAACTATTGGAGGCGGAGGTCGAGGATGATCGTCGTGAACGCGAAGATCACCAGGTTGGCGACTGTTATCCGGTCGAGGTTGCGTTCCACAACGGTGGATCCGGCCGCCGCTCCCATGCCACCCCCGAACATGTCAGACAGCCCACCCCCGCGCCCGCTGTGGAGCAGGATGAGCAGAACGAGGCCCGCTGAGACGATCACGTGGACCACGACGATCAACGCCGTGAGCATGCGCTGGACCCTACCACTTCGGCACCCCAGCCGTTCTTGTAAGCCTCACCCACCGGATCGGTGGTCAGGCCTTACAAGAATGCATGTCATTGCTTCCGGTACTGGACGATGAGGGCGAACTCGTCGGGGTCGAGGCTGGCGCCGCCGACCAGCGCCCCGTCGATGTCGGGCTGGGCCATCAGCTCGGCGATGTTGGACGACTTCACCGAACCGCCGTACTGGATGCGCACGGCGTCGGCGGGACCGTCGCCGTGGATGTCGCGGACGGTCCGGCGGATCAGGCCGATCGTCGCCTGCGCGTCGTCGGGCGTGGCGGTCTTGCCCGTGCCGATGGCCCAGATGGGCTCGTAGGCGATCACCAGGCGCTCCACCCGGTCGGTGGGAAGGCCGGTCACCGCCGCCTTGACCTGCCCGGTCACCTTGGCCTCGGTCGAACCCGCCTCGCGCTCCTCGTCGGTCTCGCCCACGCAGACGATCGGCGTCATCTGGTGGTCGTAGACGGCCTCGAGCTTGCGGCGGACGTCCTCGTCGGTCTCGTGGAAGTGCTCCCGCCGCTCGGAGTGCCCGACGATGACGAAGGACACGTTGAGCTTGGCCAGCATCGGCGGGCTCACCTCACCCGTGTACGCGCCCTTGTCCTCCCAGAAGCAGTTCTGGGCCCCCAGGCGCATGGGGAGGTTGTCGGCGTCGATGATGGTCTGGATCGACCGCAGGGCCGTGAACGGGGGATGGACCGAGACATCCACGGCGTCGTGGTCCTCGTCGCTGAGCCGGTAGGACAGCTTCTGGACGACCTGGATCGCCTCCAGGTGGTTGTTGTTCATCTTCCAGTTGCCGCTGATGAACGGCTTCCGGGCCTCAGCGGGCATTCGGTGCTCCCCTCAGGGCGTCCAAGCCTGGAATGGTCCCTTTCTCGATGAACTCGAGGGACGCGCCGCCGCCGGTCGAGACGTGGTCGACCTGGTCGTCGAGGCCGAACTTGGCCAGCGCCGCCGCGCTGTCGCCGCCGCCGACGACGGTGAAGCCCTTGGCCTCGGCCACCGCCTCCGCCAGCGCGCGTGTGCCGGCGGCGAAGCGCTCGTCCTCGAACATGCCCATCGGGCCGTTCCACAGGATCGTGCCCGCCGAAGCGACCTCCTCGGCGAAGCGCTCGACGGTGCGGGGACCGATGTCGAGGCCCTTCCAGCCGTCCTCGATGTCCTCGCCGACCGTCTCGATCTGGTCGTCGGGGCCGAGGGCGACGGCGTCGGTGGGCAGGAGTATCCGCTTGCCCGAATCGAGCAACTGGCGGCAGTTGTCCACCTGGTCCTCCTGCAGCAGGGAGTCCCCGACGGTGTGGCCCCCCGCCACGAGGAACGTGAACGACATGCCGCCGCCGATGATCAGCGTGTCCACCCGGTCGAGCAGGGCCTTGATCACCCCGAGTTTGTCGCTGACCTTGGCGCCGCCAAGGATGGCCACGAACGGCCGGTCGGGCGATTCGAGCATGCCGCCCAGCACCTCGACCTCCTTCGCCAGCAGGCGCCCGGCGGCGCTGGGCAGCCGGGCGGGCGGGCCCACTACCGACGCGTGCGACCGGTGCGAGGCGCCGAACGCGTCGTTCACGTAGAGGTCGTGGCCCTCGACCAGCGTGTCGACGAAGGAAGGATCGTTGCCCTCCTCGCCCGGATCGAAGCGCAGGTTCTCGAGCAGGTTCACGCCCGGCGCCACCTCCGCCAGCCGGTCCCGGACGGGGTCCATGGAGTAGCGCTCGTCGGGCTGGCCCTTGGGCCGGCCCAGGTGACTGCACGCGTCCACCGTCGCCCCGCGCTCGAGCAGCCACTCGATGGTCGGCAGGGCCGCCCGGATCCGCATGTCGTCGTCGATGGCCCCGTCGCTGATCGGGACGTTGAAGTCGACGCGCAGGAGGACCCGCTTGCCCGAAGGGTTCGGAAGGTCCTCGAGCTGCGGAAGGAAGGTCGCCCCGCCGTCCTCGGTCACTTCGAGCCGTTGTCGCCGCCGACCTTGATGACGAGGTCGACCAGGCGGTTGGAGTAGCCCCACTCGTTGTCGTACCACCCGCAGACCTTCACCAGGCTGCCCATGGTCATCGTGAGCTGGCTGTCGAAGGTGACCGACGCCGGTGATCCGACGATGTCGGTCGACACGATCGGGTCCTCCGTGTACACGATGACCTTCGACAGGGGGCCCGACTCCGACGCCTTCTTGAACGCCTCGTTGACCTCCTCCACCGTCACTTCCCGGTCGAGGATGGCGGTGAAGTCCGTGATCGACCCGTCGGGCACGGGTACCCGCAGGGCGGTGCCGTCGAGGCGACCCTTCATGGCCTCGAGCACGAGGCTTGTGGCGCGGGCCGCCCCGGTCGCGGTCGGGATGACATTGACGGCGGCGGCGCGTGACTCACGGAGGTCTTTGCTCGCGGGGCCGTCGACGAGCGCCTGGGTCGACGTGTAGGCG
>JBOGIC010000458.1:0-1600 GCA_050744985.1 Acidimicrobiales bacterium | reverse complement strand
TCCCCGTCACGTAGGTGCGGCGGGTGTCGTGGTGCATCTTGATGCCCGAGCCCCGGAAGTGCTCGGGCCCGTCGAAGCCGTTCGACGTGGAGATGTTGCCGACCAGCCGGTTGTCGTTGGCGCCGGTGAACAGGCTGAACCCGTCCTGGCCGTTGTTGCGCGCGTTGTTGAACTGCAGCAGGTTGAAGTTGGGCAACCGCTCGCCGATGCCGTCCAGGCGGTAGCCCATGTCGTCGACCAGTGACGACTCGGGGCTCGGGCCCGACAGCAGCGCCCGGTTGCTCTCCGAGAGGTTGCCCTGCACGAGGTTGTTGTCCGAGTTGCCCCGGAGGCCGATGCCCGACAGCGGCCCGTTGCGCAGCGCCTGGTTGTTAAGCACCTGGTTGTTGCTCGAGTCGAGGATCAGGATGCCGTCGGCGTAGGGCGTGTTGGGCAGCACCGGGTCGTTGATCCGGCCGACGTTGTCCTGGACGACCACCTGCCGAACCGTGTTCCGGGCCCCGCCCTGGATGACCACCCCGCCGTCGAAGCCGCTGACGACGCCGCCCGCGATGGTGACGCCCGTGCGGCCGACGGCGAGGATCCCCGCCCCGTCGCCCGGCACTCCGGTGCCCGACACCGTGCGGCCGGCCAGGTTGAGGGTGATGTTGTCGGCGCCGATGACGATGCCGTTGTTCGTGCATCCGATGAGGTTCGTGTCGAGGGTCGTGTTCTGGGTGATGACCTGGCCGCACACCACGTGGACGGCATCCGCGGTCGACACCAACCCTGTCGCCCCGACGACCGCCGCCACCGCCGACACCACACCAACGAGCAGACCACGTTTCCGCATAGCGAAGCCCCGCCTCTCAGAATCTGTAGGTTTCAAAGAATACCGTCCTGCCCCCGTGTTTCCTCGGCTGCCGGGCGGTACCGCGGCCGCTCGGTGAGCGGCGTCGCCCCGATGAGGCCGACCGCCTCGGCCGCCGTCAACGTCTCCTTGTCCAGCAGCGCCTCGGCCAACCGCTCCAGCGCCGCCCGGGAGCCGACCAGGATCTCGCGGGCTCGCCGCTGCGCCTCGCCGGCCCGGCGCTGGGCCTCGGCGTCGACCGTCCGCCGGGCCTCCTCCGACGGGTCGGCCACCGCCAGCGGGCCGACCGCCGCGCTCATGCCCAGGTCGGCCACCATCTGCCGGGCGATCTCGCCGACGGCCCGGAGGTCGCTCGCCGTGCCCGACGAGGTCTCGCCGAGCACCAGGTCCTCGGCCACGTAGCCCCCGAGCCCGATGGCCAGCAGGTCGGCGAGCCACGAGCGCGACTGGATGGTGCGCTCGTGCGGGTCGACGAACCGGCAGTGGCCCAACGCCGTGCCCCGGGGGATGATCGTCACCTTGTGGACGTGCCCGGGCCCGCGCAGGGCGAGGGCGACGATGGCATGGCCCGCCTCGTGGTAGGCCACCAGCCGCCGCTCCTCCGGGCCCAGCACCGTGCCCCGTGACGCCACGCCCAGCGCCGTGCGGTCGACGGCCTCCTCGAGCAGGTCGGCAGGGATGGCGCCCAGGCCCCGACGGCCGGCCAGGAGCGCCGCCTCGTTGACCACGTTGGCCAGGTCGGCGCCCGAG
>JBOGIC010000457.1:0-3572 GCA_050744985.1 Acidimicrobiales bacterium | reverse complement strand
GCCATGCACAGCGTGGTGTTGCCGTCGTGGTGACGGATGCCGAGCCCCAGCCGGGCCAGCTTGCCCAGCGTGTAGAACTCCTCGGTCACGAGCTGGCCGGTGGAGATGACCGCGACGGCGTCGGGCCCGTGCTCGGCCAGAAGGCTCCGGAACTCGTCGACCATCGTGGCGACGGCGACATCCCACGTCGCCGACCGGCCGTCGACCAGCGGCCGGGTGAGGCGGCCCTCGGCGGCAATCGTGTGGTGCTCCGACAGACCCTTCGGGCAGAGGCGGCCGACGTTTACGGGGTGGTCCGGATCGCCCATGACGCTGACGGCCCGGTTGCCCTTGACGCCGAGCAGCATCCCGCAGCCGACCGAGCAGTAGCCGCACGTCGTCCTGACCCACCGGTCGGGCTGGCGCGTCACGTTCATCACGCCCGCCTGGGCATCGGCGACGTAGGCCATCAGCGCAGGCCGAAGAACCCGGCGGCGACCCGGTACGGCACCACCGTGACGTAGAAGAGGTAGCGGCCGATCAGCTCGCCGAGGCCGGCCACGACGAAGGCCACGGCGAGCCGGCCTCCGCTGGCGGCGCTGCCGAGTGGGGCGTCGGCTGCATACGCGAGAAGGGCCAGCGTGATTCCGGCGGCGGTGACCCGGGCGTACACGAGCCCCCGGAAGGGGCCGGCGAGCAGGTCGGCGGTGCCCTGGTGCTGGGCGTCCCGGCGGTGCCGGATCGCCACCATGAGGTGGCCCATGACCGCCAGCTGCGCGACGGAGCCGGCCGCCGCGATCGCGAGCAGGGCGGCGATCCACCCCGGCCGCATCACACTCCGGTCGACACAGAGCAGCGCGGCGACGGGCCCCACCGACGCCGCGGTGGCAAAGAAGGCGACCGGTGTGCGGCGGGAGTTCCAGACCGGCCGGGCCGGCACGAGGTAGAGACGCGCGCTGGCATAGACGCCGGCCATCCCGGCGACGACCACGGCCACGCCGACCGCCGAGCCGCGACCGGCCGCGTAGGCGAGGCAGAGGAACGAGAAGATGCCGAAGAGGGCCACCTCGCGGCTGAGCCACGACGTCCGGAGGTTGCGGAGGGCCTTGAGCGCTCGCGTCGGGCGGCCGAGGTGGAACAACGACGCGCCCAGCGCGAGTGCCCCCGCGAGCCAGGCGGCGGTCGCCGCGCCTTCGAGCGAGGCCCGACCGGCGCCGGCCAGGCCGAGCAGCACGGTCGCCGCGACCATGCCCAGCGACAGCTGCGTCAGCAGTGTCAGCACGATCAGCGGCCAGTGGGGGTGCTCGGGTGTCACGGCCCGCTCGTTGGCGCCGGACGTGTCCTCGGGCAGGGCGTGAGGAAGGACGATGCGGGTCGTCGACAGCGTGATCGACGCCGGCGGCAGACCGGGCGCGTCCGCACCGGTGGAGTCCTCCCGCCACGCGGCCACGTTCACGGGCTCGATGCCGATGGCGTGGGACGGGCACGACTGCACGCACGCCGGGTTCTGGCCGGCGTCGATGCGGGGCCGGCACATGTCGCACTTGGAGACGATCTTGCGCACCGGGTTGAACACCGGCACCTCGTAGGGGCAGTTCCAGATGCAGTACTGGCAGCCGATGCAGTCGTCCTCGTGGTGGACGACCAGGCCGTTCCCGAGCTTCTCGTACGCGTTCGTGGGGCAGCCCGACAGGCACGTCGGCTCGACGCAGTGGTTGCACGCGATCGAGAGGCTGAACCGGCGGGTGTCCGGGAAGGTGCCGCCTTCCAGCTCGCCGACCCGGCGCCACGCCTGGTCGACGGGCGTGTCGTTCTGCTCGGCGCACGCCACCTCACACGAGTGACAGCCGACACACGCCTCCATGTCGAAGGTGAAGCGGTACTGCTCGCCCGCTTCCAGCGGAAGGAGCGCGGGGCCGGCGATGGTCATGCGGGGGCGACAGCCACCTCGACGCGACCGTCGACGGCGCGCACCGCGAACGTCGGCACGACCACCGCGGCGTCATCGAGGCACTGACCGGTGCGGAGGTCGAAGTTCTGCTTGTACACGGGCGACGCGACCTTGAGCCGGTCGCCGCGGGAGCCGACGATCCCGCGCGACAACACGAACGCCCGGCTGAACGGGTCGAAGTTCGAGAGCGCATACAGCTCGCCGTCCACGCGGAAGATCGCGACCTGCCGGCCGTCGACGAGGGCGCACACGCCCCGCCCCGGCACGATGACGTCGATCGGGCAGACGTCGACCCAGACGACGCGGGAAGGGATCGCGGTGACAGTCACGGGGCAGCTCCTTTGACGAGCACGGCCGCGTCGGGCTTCTCGTGCGGGAAGGCGGGCCGGGGCTGGCCTCGCTCGGTGACGAAGACGACGTTCGGGTCGGAGGCATCGGAGTTCACGAAGGTCCGGAAGCGCGCCACGCGCTCCGGGTCCTCGACGGTCGCCTTCCACTCGCATTCGTAGGTCTCGACGTGGCGTTCCATGTCAGCCTCCAGCTCTGCGGCGATGCCGAGGGCGTCGTCGACGACGACCCGCTTCAGGTAGTCGAGGCCGCCCTCGAGCTTGTTGAACCAGACCGCCGTGCGCTCGAGGCGGTCGGCGGTGCGGATGTAGAACATCAGGAAGCGGTCGAGGTAGCGGAAGACCGAGTCCCGGTCGACGTCGGCGGCGAGCAGCACCGCGTGCTGGGGGCGCATGCCGCCGTTGCCGCAGACATAGAGGTTCCAGCCCTTCTCGGTGGCGATGACGCCGAAGTCCTTGCCCTGGGCCTCGGCGCACTCGCGGCTACATCCGGACACGGCGGCCTTGATCTTGTGCGGCGCCCGCAGCCCCCGGTAGCGCAGCTCCAAGTCGATGGCCATGGTCGTCGAGTCCTGCACGCCGAAACGGCACCACGTACGACCGACACACGACTTCACCGTGCGCAGCGCCTTGCCGTAGGCGTGGCCCGACTCCATGCCGACGGCGATGAGACGGCGCCAGATCTCCGGAAGATCGTCGACCCGCGCGCCGAACAGGTCGATGCGCTGCCCGCCGGTGATCTTGGTGTAGAGGCCGAATTCCTTGGCGACCTCGCCGATGGTGATGAGCTGGTCGGGCGTGATCTCGCCGCCCGGCACCCGGGGCACGACCGAGTAGGTGCCGTCGCGCTGGAGGTTGGCGAGGAAGTGGTCGTTGGTGTCCTGGATGGTCGACTGCTCGCCGTCGAGGATGTAGCCGCTCGCCAGCGACGCCAGCATCGACGCCACCGCCGGCTTGCAGATCTCGCACCCTCGGCCCGTGCCGTGCCGCGAGACGACCTCCGAGAACGTCGCGAGGCGCTGGACCCGCACGAGGTCGAACAGCTCCTGGCGGGAGTAGGCGAAGTGCTCGCAGAGGTCGGTTCGCACTTCCACGCCCGCCTGCCGCAGCTCGTCCTTCAGGATCTCGGTGACGAGCGGTACACAACCGCCGCAGCCCGTGCCCGCCTTGGTGCAGGCCTTGACGGCGGGCACCTCCTCGCTCCCCTCGCCGACGGCGGTGCGGATGGTGCCGGCGCTCACGTTGTGGCAGGAGCAGACGCTGGCGTCGTCCGCCATCGGGCCCGCCTGCGAGCC
>JBOGIC010000456.1:0-5668 GCA_050744985.1 Acidimicrobiales bacterium | reverse complement strand
TCTGCGGCGCACCGCCCGGCGGCGCGAGCAGCACCACGGCCGGCTCACCGCTGCCGAAGACGGCGTTCTGCTCCTCCTCGGGCAGCGCCAGCAGCTCCTCGGCCGAGCGCTTCTCACCGTCGGGCAGCTTGACGACGACGAGCTCGTGGAGCTCCCGCGGCGAGCTGTTGGTCAGCGTCAGCGTGCTGCCGGCGGCGATGGTGCCCGGCAGGCCTTCGAACGAGTAGTCCTTGGCCGTGACCGTGATGGTCTCCGGCTCGGGGTCGCTTCCGCAGCCCACGGCCACGGCGGCCAGCGCGAGCGCGGCCGCAGTCAGGCCGCGACGAGTACGTGTGCGTGCAGTCAAGGTTCCCAGCCTTTCTCGTAGATGCGGCCCGACCGTAGCCCGAAGGCCAGTACCAGGTGGGCGCGACGACGGCGGTGCTGTCACCCCGCTGGGGAGGTGTGCTGCGGGACCTCGCCATGACCGGCACCGTGCCCGGCGACGGCCCGCGACAGGAGGTCGGCCAGGGCATCCCGCTCCTCGGGATCGAGGGCGCCAAGGGCGCGGGCCTCGGCCTCGGCCCGCAGCGCCGCGAACCGCCCGGCCGCCCACTCGCCCCGATCGGTGAGCACGACGGCATGACGGCGGCGGTCGTCGGGGTCGCGGCGGCGCTCGACGAGGCCGGCCGACTCGAGGATGTCGAGGACGCTGACGACGTCGCTGGCGTCCAAGCCCAGCTTGTCGCTGATCTCCCGCTGGGACACGGGCTGGTGCGCCGAGACGACGGCGAGCACGCCCAGGCAGGGCGGCCGGAAGCCGGCGTCCACGGCCCACTCGTCCTGGGCCATCAGCTCGCCTATATGGCGCTTCATCTCGCGGGCGAGGATGAAGACGCCCGACAGCGCGTCCACGCGGCTGATGATATCCGGTCTTGACATGTCGTGGGGATCATCTATCGTTGGAATTACCAATGAATTTTGACACCACACCCGCCACCCGTCCGCCCGCCATCCGGGTCGAAGAGCTGCAGAAGCAGTTCGCCGACGTGCGCGCCGTCGCCGGGGTGTCGTTCGAGGTGCAGGCCGGGGAGACGTTCGGCTTCCTCGGGCCCAACGGCGCCGGCAAGTCCACGACGATCAACATGCTGTGCACGCTGCTGCGCCCCACGGCGGGCCGCGCCTGGGTGGCCGGCTACGACGTGGTGGCCGAGCGGGACGAGGTGCGGCGCGAGATCGGCCTCGTGTTCCAGGACCTCACGCTCGACGGCAACCTGAGCGGCGCCCAGAACCTCCGGTTCCACGGCCAGCTCTACGGCGTGCCGGCCGACCAGCTGGAAGTGCGGATGCGGCAGGTGCTCGAACTGGTCGGCCTCTGGGACAAGAAGGACAAGGACGTGATCACGTACTCGGGTGGCATGAAGCGCCGCCTCGAGATCGCCCGCGGGCTGCTGCACTCGCCGCGGGTGCTGTTCCTCGACGAGCCGACCATCGGGCTCGACCCGCAGACCCGGGCCTCCATCTGGGAGTACCTCGACGAGCTCCGCCGGCAGGAGACCCTCACGATCTTCCTGACCACCCACTACATGGACGAGGCCGAGCACTGCGACCGCATCGCCATCATGGACGCCGGGCAGATCGTCGCCCTCGACACGCCACGCGCCCTCAAGGCCGGTATCGGCACCGACCGGATCCGGCTCGTCACCGCGGACGACGGCGCCGCCGCGGCGGCCATCGCCGAGCGGTTCGGGCTGGAGGCTTCGGCCACACCCGACGGCCTCGTGTTGGAGGTGGCCGAGGGGGAGGCGTTCGTGCCGCGCCTCCTCGCCGACATCGGCGTGGCCGTAACGTCGGTGAGCGTCACCCGTCCGAGCCTGGATGATGTGTTCATGTCGTACACAGGCCGCACCATCCGCGACGCCGAAGGCGGGGCGTCGGACTTCGCCGCCATGTTCCGGGGACGGAGGTAGGCGATGGCCGAACCGACGTTGAAGACGGAGCCGGCGCCGGAGGCGCCGTCGCCTACAAGGGCGCAGTTGCCGGTCGCCCCGGTCCGCCGGGCGCCGACCGGGCTGCGGGCCGACCTGCGCGCCATCCGGGTCGTCACCCACCGGGAGCTGCTGCGCTGGATCAAGGACCGCCGGCGCCTCGTCGCCGGCCTGTTCCAGCCCCTGCTGTGGTTGTTCGTGCTCGGCACGGGCCTCTCCGATGTCATCACGACCGGTGACGCCAATATCGACTTCCGCACGTTCCTGTTCCCGGGTGTGCTGGCGACGTCGGTGATGTTCACCGCCGTGTTCTCCGGGGTGTCGGTCGTGTGGGACCGCGAGTTCGGCTTCCTCCGGGAGATGCTCGTCGCCCCGATCCGCCGCACGTCGATCATGGCGGGCAAGTGCCTCGGGGGTGCCATCGTCGCGACGGCCCAGTCGGTGGTGATCCTGGCCATGGCGCCCCTCGCCGGGGTCCCCTACGACCCGCTGATGATGCTCGGTCTGCTGGGCATCCTGTTCCTTGCGTCACTGTCGATCACCGCCTTCGGCCTGCTGCTCGGCGCCCGGGTCGCCAACATCCAGTCGGTCATGCCTGTCATCCAGACGGTCGTGACGCCGATGATGTTCCTCTCGGGCGCCCTGTACCCGACCTCCGGCCTGCCCACGTGGCTCGCCATCGCCACCAAGCTCAACCCGGTCACCTACGCCGTCGTGCCGATGCGCTACCTGGTCTTCAACGCGCTCGACCTGCCGCCCCGCGCGGCGTCGGCCTTCGTGCCGAAGCTGACCTGGTTCGGCTGGCCCGTGCCCATCGGGCTCCAACTCCTGATCCTGGCCGCCATGGGCCTGCTCGTCTTCGCCATCGCCGTACGCCGCTTCAGCAAGACCGACTGAAACCCAATGGTTCTTGTAAGCGAAACCCACCGGTTCGGTGGGTTTCGCTTACAAGAACGGGGGTTCAAACATCCCGTAGGTCGAGGACCGTGCCGTTGTCGAGGTCGCGGTCGAGCAGCGACCAGATGTCGCGGGCGACCTCGTCGGGGTCGGCAAGCTTGCCCTCGGCGTGGATGTCGACGAACTTCTGGCGCTTCGGGAAGTCGTCGTCGGTCGTCGAGCGCAGCATGGCCTGCATGTCGGTGTCGACCGTGCCGGGGGCGACGGCGATCACCTTGGCCCCGCCGCGGATGTCCTGCTCGGCCCCGACGTTGCGCACCCACTGGTCGACCGCGGCCTTGGCTGCGCCGTAGGACGACCAGCCCGGGTACACGCTCTTGGCCGCGCCCGACGTGATCATCACCACGTGGTGCGGCGCCGTGATGCCCTCGGTGGCGGCCAGGAACAGGTGCCCCAGGACCTGCGGGGCGGCGCTGTTGAGCAGCACGTTGGCCTGGTAGGCGTCGGCGTCGACCTCACGAGCGAAGCCGATCGGGTCGAGGTTGCCGGCGGCGTGGACGAACACGACGCGGTCCCACTCGCCGCCTGCCACTTCGCGCTCGAATGCCTGCCCCACGGCGGGCCAGGTGGCCGGGTCGGCGAGGTCGACGGCGACGTGCTCGTCGGCGGCGCCCGGCTTGCTCCGGCTGATGCCCACGACGCGGGCCGGCTCCCATGGAAGGTTCCGAGACAGGGCGTCGCCGATCCCGCTGGAGGCGCCCGAGATGAAGATCAATGAGGTGCCCATGACTGGAAACTACCCGTCAGCCTGCGTGGCCGAACGTTGTCACAGGTCCCCGGGTAACCCCCGCCGGCCGGTACTGTGGTCCGATGGCTGAGGTCGAGATCGGGTTCGGGAAGTCGGGACGTCGGGCGTACGGGTTCGACGACATCGCCATCGTGCCGAGCCGGCGCACGCGTGACCCCGAGGATGTCGACATCTCGTGGGAGATCGACGCCTTCACGTTCCAGCTCCCGGTGATGGGGGCGGCCATGGACGGAGTCATGAGCCCGGCGACGGCGATCGAGATGGGCCAGCTGGGCGGGCTGGGTGTGCTCAACCTCGAGGGCCTGTGGACCCGCTACGACGATCCCGAGCCGCTGTTCGACGAGATCGCCACCATGCCGGCCGACAAGGCCACGCTGCGTATGCAGGAGATCTACGCCGAGCCCATCAAGGCGGAGCTGATCTCCCTGCGCATCCGGGAGGTCAAAGACGCCGGCGTCGTCTCGTGCGCCTCGGTCACCCCCCAGCGCACCGAACGCTTCGCGCAGGCGATCCTCGAGGCCGAGCTCGACCTCCTGGTCATCCAGGGCACGGTCGTGTCGGCCGAGCACGTCTCGAAGACCTCCGAGCCGCTCAACCTCAAGCGGTTCATCCGTGAGTTCGAGATCCCGATCATCGTCGGCGGCTGCGCGTCGTACCAGACGGCTCTGCACCTCATGCGCACCGGCGCCGTCGGTGTGCTGGTCGGTGTCGGCCCGGGGCACGCGTGCACCACACGAGCCGTGCTCGGCATCGGGGTGCCGCAGGCCACGGCCATCGCCGATGCGGCGGGTGCCCGGATGCGCCACCTCGACGAGACGGGCGTGTACGTCCAGGTGATCGCCGACGGCGGCATGAGCACCGGCGGCGACATCGCCAAGGCCATTGCGTGCGGGGCCGACGCGGTGATGGTCGGGTCCCCACTGGCGGCCGCCCATGAGGCGCCCGGGCGGGGCAACCACTGGGGCATGGCCACGTTCCACCCGACGCTGCCCCGCGGCGCCCGGGTCAAGACCACCACCCGCGGGTCGCTGCGCGAGGTGCTGGTCGGGCCGGCCCACGAGAACGACGGCCGCCTGAACCTTTGTGGCGCGCTGCGCACGTCGATGGCCACGTGCGGCTATGGCACGGTGAAGGAGTTCCAGAAGGCGGAGGTCATGATCGCGCCCGCCCTGCAGACGGAGGGCAAGAGCCTCCAGCGCTCGCAGGGCATCGGCATGGGGGCGTAGGGCCTCCACGGTGCCCGAGGCACCCGCCCTGGACGGCCCCGTCTTCGGCCCCGTCTTCGTCGTCGACTTCGGCGCGCAGTACGCCCAGCTGATCGCCCGGCGGGTGCGGGAGGCGCACGTCTACTCGGAGATCGTCGACCGGCGCACACCGATCGCCGATCTCATCGCCCGCCGGCCGGCCGGCATCATCTTCAGCGGCGGGCCGGCGTCGGTCCACGTCGAGGGTGCGCCCAGCATCGACCCGGGGATCTACGACGCCGGCATCCCGATCCTCGGCATCTGCTACGGCGCGCAGCTCGTGGCCCAGCAGCTGGGAGGGCACGTCACCCGCACCGGCGCCGGCGAGTACGGGCGCACCCAGCTGGACGTGACGGCCTCCTCGGTGCTGTTCGGCGAGCTGCCCACCGTCCAGGACGTGTGGATGAGCCACGCCGACTCGATCACGACCGCGCCGCCCGGGTTCTCGATCGTCGCCAAGACGGGAGCGGTGCCTGTGGCGGCCCTCGAGAACCCCGACCGGGCCATCTACGGCGTCCAGTTCCACCCCGAGGTCGTCCACACGGCGCGCGGCCAGGAGATCCTCAAGCATTTCCTCTACGACGTCTGCGGGTGCCCGCCGCGGTGGACGATGACCTCGATCATCGAGCAGGCGGTCGAGAGCATCCGGGCCCAGGTGGGTGGTGACCGCGTGATCTGTGGCCTCTCCGGCGGGGTGGACTCGGCGGTTGCCGCGGCGCTCGTGCACAAGGCGATCGGCGAGCAGTTGACGT
>JBOGIC010000455.1:0-1954 GCA_050744985.1 Acidimicrobiales bacterium | reverse complement strand
GACCGGGGCCGGCCGAGCTTCGAGCGGCTGCAGAGCCGGATGCACGTGCGCAACCCGACTCGTGCGCTGATGGCCGAGGTGCCGGTGCTGTACGTGCTGTTCGACCTGTTGTGGCTGGACGGACGGTTGCTCACGGGCGAGCCGCTCACCGAACGCCGCGCCCGGCTCACGGATCTCGGGCTGAAGGGGCCGAACTGGCAGATGTCGATGACCCTCGACGGCGTGCCCGACGACGAGTTGCTCGACGCCTGCCGGCGCGCCGGGCTCGAGGGGTACGTCGGCAAGCAGCGGGAGTCGATCTACCTGCCCGGCCGGCGATCGAAGGCCTGGACGAAGGTCAAAGCCGTCCGGCGGCGGGAGTTCGTCGTCGGCGCGTGGAGCGAGGGCTCCGGCGGGCGGTCGGGCCAGATCGGCTCCCTCGGCGTCGGCTTCGTCGATCCCGAGGCCGAGGCCGAGGCCGGCCACCCGTTCGCCCTTCGGTACGCGGGCCAGGTCGGCTCCGGCCTGAACGAGGCGCTGCTCCGCCGGCTGTCGGCGGCGTTCAAGGAGCTGGCCACCGACACGAGCCCGTTCGTTCCACCGCCCGTGCCGCCCAAGGGCCTGCACTACGTGCAGCCGTGCCTCGTCGTCGAGGTGATGTTCAACGAGTTCACCCGCGTCGGCATCCTGCGCCAGCCGTCGTTGAAGGGACTGCGGGACGACATCGATCCCTCGGCGGTGGTCTGGACGGAAGAGCTGCGATAGCCATGCCGTGTACGCGCTGCGGCGGGCGCAGCCGTCACCGCTGGACGTGTCCCGTCGTGGCATGGGGGTTGTTCGGCGGATCGCTACTGGCCTTCATCCTGAGTCTGCTTCTGCAGCGGCCAGGCGTCCGCGTACTTGTCCCGCTTCCCTTCGCCGTGGTCTGCCTCGGGTCGGCCGTCCTCCTCCTGAGCTACCGCCGGATGCGCTAGCAACGGCCCCGTATCGCAGGAGGAGATCGAGGTGCTGGCCCAGGAGGGTCAAGCCGCGGTGCGGGACCTGCGGGTCGGCGTGGGCCTTGGCCAGGACGATGGATCCCCTCGATGACGGCGAGGAACTGGTCACCGAACTGCTCGGCGTCGACGGCGCGACCACGTTCCTCGGCGGCGATGCGCACCATGCCGGCGACGACTCGCGGAGCGCCGCGAACATGGGAAGACATGGCCTACGAGTTCGGCTGTCCGGCGGCGGGTTCGAACTTTCAGATGGACCACGCGGGGGCGCCCGAGGAGGAGTGCTCGCGAGGGTGGCTGAGCACGCCCGCCGCAAGCACAAGGTCAAGACCTCCGGCGACACGATCAGGAGCTACCTGCGGTCAACGCTGCGGCGGGTGTGATGCGATGGGGCGATCATGACCCTGACCGAGATCATCGAGAGCTGGGTGCGGGACGCCGAGCGCATGGGCAACGCGCCGGCTCGGGGCGTGGTCGTGACGGAGCAGTTGTTCGATCAACCGGTCGCGGAGCAGGGGTGCGCCGGGCCCGCCGTCGCGGGGCTCGACGCGCTGGTCGCCCGCGACCTGCTGGTCCGGCCCGAGATGGTCGAGATCCCGGGCCCGGACCGGGTCTGTGTCTACATCGGTGTGGCCCCGGACGAGAGCGCCGCCCCCCTGGGCCTCGACCCGGCGATGCCCGTGTTCTTCGTGCCCCTCCCACCCCATGTGCTGGCCGAACCGGCGCATTTGGAGATGTACAACCGGCTGCGTTGGTACGGCCTCGGGCCGGGGGAGGCGTGGGCCGGATCCGCGTAAGCGCTGCTTCCGCTAGCTGGGCGCGCACGCGCCCCGGGTGGGGCGGAGGGTGGGTGGGAGGCGCCAGGCCTGGCGGGAAGGCATCTGGCGCCTCGACCACCTCGGGCGCCCCGGGTGGGCGGACACCCGGAGCACCACTATTGAACCACGCCTGTCCAGTGAAGATTCCCCGTTTGTGGTCGC
>JBOGIC010000454.1:0-2298 GCA_050744985.1 Acidimicrobiales bacterium | reverse complement strand
GGTAGTCCGGGTCGGCGGCCTGGCTGAAGTCGATCCCCCCGCCCTCCTGGTAGTAGAGCCGGGCGTAGCGCAGCGTGTAGACGCTGTGCACGACGGCCCACGCCAGAACGATGCCGAACAGCGCGTGCACCGTGCTCACGACCCGCACGACGCCCTTCTCGTCGCCGGCCTGCAGCAACGAGAAGGCCACGATCAAGGCGCCCGCGACGCAGGAACCGAACTGGAGCAAGTCGGCCGACTTCCGGGAGTAGTCCTCGCGCCGCGCCAAGGCGGATGTCGTCGCAGCGTCGGTCCGAAGCACGATCGTCATGACCCACACGACGATCACGAGGGCGGCCATGTTCCAGCCGGCGAGCAGGGCGGTCGACCATGGGAACCACACCTTGACCACGCACATCACGCCGGCGCCGGCCGCAAGGGCTGCGTAGATCCGAGCGGTCGCGGGCGCGAGTATCACGGCGCCCGACGGTATTCCTCAAGACGGCGCGCGCGGGCGCCGATCATCACGTCATGACCCGGCGGACCGCGACCGTCGCAACGCTGCGCCACGCCGACGAGTGGTCGACCCGCTGGCAGTGCCGCTGCGGCTACGAGAACGCGGGCCGGGCGCGCTGCATGATGTGCGGTGCCAAGGCGCCCGCCGAGGCCCAGGACACACCGGGGCTGACCGCCGACGCCGACCCCGACCGCCGCGACCGTACGCCGACGGCCAAGGCGGGGCGCAAGGCGACCCGCACGGTCGTCTGGATCATCGTCGCCAACCTCTTGATCACCGGGTTCGAACTGGCGTGGTTCGCCACGACCGACGTGGCCCCCGCCCGGGCGGTCGCCATCTCGTTCGTCACCGGCATCATGTTCTACGCCGTGTGCGCGGTATGGGTGAACCTGCGCTCGTTCGAGCTCGGCCTCAAAGCGCAGTGGGGCACGGCGACCGCCCGGCGAGGAATCATCGAAGGGTTCGTAGTGGGTGGTGGTGCGGCCGTGCTCGTCACGGCCGTGCTCAGGCTGGCCCTCGGGCGCCCCACACCCGACCCCACGGCGTCTCTCTTGGCGTCCAGCTCGGTCCTGATGCTCGTCCTCGGCGTCGTGCTCATCGTCGTCGCCGCGCCCCTGGTCGAGGAGCTCGTCTTCCGCGGCTTCCTGCTCGAGGCGTTCCGGCGCAAGGGCAAAGGGGCCGCCGTCGCGCTGAGCGCCGTGGCCTTCAGCCTCGCCCACCTGAGCCTGGCGCAGTTCCGCTACTACTTCTGGGCGGGCGTGCTCCTTGCCCTCATCTACTGGCGGCGGGGGCTGGTCGGCTCCATCGCCGCCCACGCCGCGTTCAACGGCCTGCTGGTGGTATTCGCGATCGCCGCCAGCCACGGTCCCACCCTGACCGTCGACTTCGCCGGTTCCCGGTTCGACATCCCGCCCACGTACACGTTCGAGGAGTCGTTGGCGGGCGACGACCTCCTGGTCGTGGGACCGGGAGGTCAGTCGATCGAGTTCGCCTACGTCGACATGGCGAAGACGCCGTCCCCGAGCGACGTGGCCTCATCCATCGTCCGCGGCGGGCTCCCCCTCCCCCCGCCGCTGGTCGCCGTCGACGCGACGAGCGTCTCGCTCGTCGAGCTCCCGGCCGGGACAGCCGTGTCGGTCGTTGCCGACGTGTTCGGCCGCGAAGGTCGGATCATCGTCCTGCCCACCGAAGGGCGACTCTGGTTCGCCATCTTCCGCTCCGACGGCACCTTCCGTTCCACCCAGGACTTCGACGCCATCCTCGAGAGCTGGCGCCCCGCCGCCTAGGCCTGCGTGGCCTGAACGCCGTGATGGGCTGATACCTCAGGGCCACAGCGTCTCGCGGTCCCAGCCGTACGGCGTGCGCCGGTAGCGGACGCGGTCGTGCAGCCGGTCGGGGCGGCCCGACCACAGCTCGATCTCGTCGGGGACGATCCGGTAGCCGCCCCAATACGGCGGCCGCGGGACTTCGTCGCCGCGGTAGCGCTGCTCGACCTCGGCGTAGCGCCGCTCGAGCTCGGACCGGGCGGCCAACACCTCGCTCTGCCACGAGGCCCAGGCACCCAGCTGATGACCACGCGGGCGGTGGGCGAAGTAGGCGTCGGACTCGTCGGGCGCCACTGCCTCCACGGGCCCCTCGGCCCGGATCTGGCGCTCGAGGTCCGCCCAGTGCATCACGAGGGCGGCGCGCGGGTTGGCCGCCAGCTCCCGTCCCTTGCGGCTCCGTGTGTCGGTGTAGAAGACGAAGCCTCGGTCGTCGAGGCCTCGGAGGATCACCGCTCGGGCCGATGGGCGCCCGTCCGG
>JBOGIC010000453.1:0-2878 GCA_050744985.1 Acidimicrobiales bacterium | reverse complement strand
GATCTTCACCTGGTCGTCGATGCGCCCGACGTACTCGAGGTCGCCGTCGGGCCGCTGGCGGACGAGGTCGCCCGTCCGGTAGAAGCCGTCGACGAATCGCTCCGCCGTAGGCCCCGGCTGGTTGAGGTAGCCCCGGGCCACGCCGGCGCCGCCGATCAGCAACTCGCCGTCCACGATCTTCACGGTCGTGTTGGCCAGCGGCCGGCCGATCGGTGGGTCGGCGTCGCTCACGGCCCCGTCCGCCTCGTACCACGTCGACATGCACGTCGTCTCGGTGGGGCCGTAGACGTTGATCCAGCGCGAGCGCCCTTCGCTGACGCGGGCCCACGTCCGGCAGACCGGGCCCAGCGCCCGCTCGCCGCCGACGATCACCAGTCGCACGCACTCCGGCACCGTCTCGCCGAGCCGGTCGACATCGCGGGTCCACGCGTGCCAGTACGCCGTGGGGAGGTTCATGACCGTGATGCGCTGCTCGCGCAGCCACGCCAGCCAGGGCCGCCCCAGCACGGGAAGGTCGTCGGGCCGGAACACGACGGCGCCCCCGCCCGACCACGTGGGGAACATCTCCTCGATGCTGGCGTCGAAGCCGATCGAGCAGAACTGCAACACCCGGTCCGCCGGCCCCAGGCCGTACAGGTCCGCCACGGCGAGATGGTGGTTGACCAGGCCGCGGTGGGTCAGCATCACGCCCTTCGGCCGCCCGGTGGAGCCCGACGTGTAGATCACGTAGCCGAGGTGCTCGCCCCCGATGGCTCGGGGCGGCGGCGCCGCCACGCCCGCCAACGGCCCGAGCCCGCCGTCCAGCACGGCGACCGGCGCGGCATCCGCGATCAGGTCGGCGAGGCGATCGTCGGGATACGCCGGATCGAGGGGGACGCACGCCCCGCCCGCCTTCTGGACACCCACGAGGGCGACGGCCAGGTCGAGCGAGCGCCCGAGACGCACGCCCACCCGGTCGTCGGGCCCTACCCCGAGCGCCTGCAGGTCACACGCCAGCCGGTTGGCCCGGGCGTCGAGCTCGGCGTAGGTGAGCGCCGCCGCGCCGGCCACGACGGCCACGGCATCCGGATGGCGGGCGGCAGCCGCCTCCACCAGGTCGGGGACGGCCTGCGTGGCCCGAACGCCATTGACGGTGTCCACGGTGCGCCAACAGTACGGCGCGCCCGTTGCCGGTCCTCGCCTGGCGGTCTAAGGTGCCCAAACACCTACCCGGCAGGCGTTCCAAAGGAGGCCCGGTGCATATGGGCGACCGGTTGGCCGATGCTCCTTGCACGGCGATCGTGGCGTACGAGGTCGATCCTGACGACTGCGACTTGTTCCTCGAATCGTGGAGACGGGCGAACTCCCACCTGGCCGATCAGCCGGGCCTGGTGAGCACGACGCTCCATCGGGCGACGTCGGCGAACCCGCGCTTCCGGTTCGTCAACGTGGCCAACTGGGAGACGGGCGACGCCTTCCGCGCCGCCACGCTGAGCGTGGCGTTCCAGGAGGCCTCCGGCGAGCTGTCGGCCTACCCAATCGCGGCGTCGGTCTACGAGGTCCTCGAGAACGGCCCCACCAGCGCGGAATAGCGCGCACGGCCGCCGCCCGTACCATCGCCGACGTCAGGCGACGGCGGCGAAGCGCAACAGATCGTTCATGGTGAAGGCGCCGGGATGAGCCGCGGGCAGGGTCGGCGTCCACGGCGGCGACGCGTGCAGGAACGACGACGGGTCGCCGGCCAGCATCCCGAGCAACACCTCCGCCACGATGCGGCCGCCGGTCGGTCCGAGCCGGCGGCCCTGCTCGAGCACCTCGGCCTCCCGTAGCAGCCAGTACCAGAGGGGCGCCTCGCCGCTCAATCCCAGCGCGGCGTCGGGTTGCGTGGTGCCCATCGCCTCCGCCACCGCCTGGCCCGAAGGCAGGCCCAGCGCCCGCCCGCGCAGGAGGTTCAACAGCGGCAGCGAGCGCCGCTGCGGGTCGATCGACGCCGGCAGCTGGACGAACGTCCCCGCCAGCCGCGTGTCGAGCCGGCGGCTGGGCTGGGGCGAGGAGCCGTCGATCCCGAAGAACAGGTCCCACTCGATCCGGAATCCCCGGGGCAAGGGCCGGAAGCCCCCGAGGTGCTCCCGCGGGTCGGGCGTGAGCGAGGGCACGAGGATGTGCAGCGGCTCCCCGCCGTCGTGCAGTTGGTACCGCGCCCGCACCTGGGTGTGGCCGAAGCGGAAGGCGGCGGCGGAGAACTCCACGGGGATGTACGGGTCGGGGTCGAACCGGTAGAACCGCAGCTGCACCGAGCGGGCGTCGGTCTCCGGGTCGCTCTGGAGGATCTCGCCGAGGATCTCCGGCGCCACGAGGCGGCGGAGGTAGTCGTCGACGACCACCCACTGGTAGTGCCACCGGGTGACGCGCTGCGCCTCGGCGAACAGGTCCGCGTCGGCCGTGCCGCCCGCCCGCAGATGGTCGACGACGGCGTTGTGGAAGGCGATGAACGCCAGGTGCAGGTGGGTGAGGATAAAGTGCACGTCGTTGCGCGGATCGGGGACCACGGTCCGGCCCTGGTGGTTCCGCGGGAGGTCCTCGGGCTCCTGGTCGTCGCCGGCGTTTCGGCCGATGAGCAGCTTCACCGGATCGGCCTGGTCGTACAGGTAGGGCGACGCCACCGGCCCCGACCCGTACAGCGAGTCGAGGTCGAAGCGCGGCGTGCGGTACGACCACAGCGCGTACGGGTCGTTCTGGCGCTGGAGGCTCGAGGTCGGGTCGTAGGTGATGTCGTGATCGACGAACTGCCCGACGTACGTGTAGCCCGACGCCAGGTCGGGGTTGTCCCCCGGCTCCAGCGCGGCCGCGGCAACCGGCGGCGGCGCCGGGGGTGGCGGTGGAGCGGGCGGCGCCGGCC
>JBOGIC010000452.1:0-2831 GCA_050744985.1 Acidimicrobiales bacterium | reverse complement strand
CGCCCACCGCCCGATTGAGCTCGTTCCCCCAGCTCACGGCCCCAGGGTCGCTCAGACCGATGAACGCCAACCCCGCCTCGATCGAGATCGCGACCCCGGCGATGTAGACGAGGTTGGCGGCGATGATGGGCCCGAGCGCCGGGACGAGGTGCCGGCGGGTGACGTAGACGGGGCCGGCGCCGAACCCCCGGGCCATGTCTACGAAGCCGCGGTTGCGCAACGAGAGGCTCTGGCTACGGACGATGCGAGCGGTCTCGGGCCACACCAGGAGGCCGATCATGAGGATCGACACGGTCAGGCTCGGACCGACCAGCGCGGCGACGAGGATGAGCAGCGGCAGGGTCGGCAGGGCCAGGAACACGTCGACGATCCGCATCAGGACAGTGTCGGTGTGCCCGCCGCGCAGTCCGGCGGTGAGCCCCACCGCGAGGCCGATCGTGAGCACCATGGCCGTGCCGACGATCGCTACCACCATGCTCGTGCGGGCTCCGTAGATGACGCGGGACAGGACGTCGGACCCGGCGTCGTTCGTGCCCAGGAGGTGGGCCCAGGACGGGCTTTCGTAGTAGTCACCGGTTTTCGCGCGGGGGTCGTAGGGGGCGAGCCACGGCGCCAGTGCCGCGACCGCGAGGAAGAACGCCACCAGGCTCGTGCCGACGAGCAACAGGGGCGACCGGCGCAGCGTGCCGACAAACGACTTCACCGCGAGACCCGCGGATCGAGGCGGCGGTAGAGAAGGTCGACGATCAGGTTGGTCGTGACGACGGCGACGGTCAGCACCAGGAAGGCGCCCTGGATCGCCGGATAGTCGCGCTGCCCGATGGCGCCGAACATGTACCCGCCGACGCCCGGGTACACGAAGATCCGCTCGACGAAGACGATGGTGGCGATCGCCAGGCCGAACTGCAGGCCGACGACGGTGACGACCGGCAGGAGCGCGTTGCGGCCGGCATAGCCGTACTTCAGCCTCCGTTCGCGCAACCCCTTGGCCCGGCCCCCCAGGAGGTAGTCGGACCCCAGCTCGCCGACCATCGACGAGCGCATCACGAGGTACTCGTAGGCCGCGAAGTCGAAGAAGCCCATCAACAGCGCGGGCAGGGCCAGGTGCCATGCGACGTCGAGCACCTGCCGGATCCCGTCGTAGTCGTTATTCGCGGTCGAAGCCCCAAAGAGGGGGAAGATGCCGAGCTTGGCGGACAGCACCACCACGGCGACGAATCCCAGGACGTAGATGGGGACGTTCTGGACGGAGATAAAGAACCCGAGCATGGCGCGGTCGGAGCGGCGACCGCGCCGCCAGCCCGAGTGGATGCCCAGCGGGAGGGCGATCAGAACCGCGACGATCGTCGACGCGCCGATGAGCAGCAACGACCAGCCGATCCGGGGCCACAGCTCCTTGCTCACCGGCTGGTTGGTGTCGATCGACGTGCCGAGGTCGCCGCGCACGAGACCGCCGAGGTAGTCGACGTACTGCTCGAGCACCGGCTTGTCGAGTCCGTAGTACTCGGCGAGTTGCTCCCGCGCCTGGGCATCGTCGACGAAGTCGGGTGAGCCGGAAGCGAACATCGCGTCGATGGGGCTCCCGGGTATCAGCCGCGGCAGCGCGAAGTTGAAGGTCACGAGGACGAAGACCGTGACCAGGTAGGCCAGGACGGGCACCCACCACGACCGCCGTCGCGGGCGGGCATCGAGGAGGACCTCGCCGGCCGTCGTGCCGACGCCGCCTTCGGCCGCCAGGAGAGACGCCCCGGGAGCACCCTCCTGGACCTGGCTCATCGCCCCTACTCCCGGCGCGGTTTCGGTACGGCGCCGAGGCCCAGCCCGGCGTCGGTCCCTTCGTCTCCTGGGGACCAGCCCTCATCGGGTGGTCCGATCGCGATGCCATCCGCAGGCTTGGCCGACCGCGACATCCGGGCTCGGTAGGGCTGCGCCAGCAGCACCAGCACGAGCCCGAAGGCGAGGAACAGCACGGCCGGAAGGGCGTTCGCGCTGATCCCGGTGACCGAAAGACGGCCGCCGCCGGTGCCGCCGGTGCCACCGGTGCCCCCGCCCGAGCCGCCGGAGCCGCCGCCGCCGCCGCCGCTCGTCTCCGTGAGCCCGCACGTGACCGACCCGATCACCATCTCGCCCACGGCGATCGGCCCGTTGAGCTTCATGTGGGCGGCGATGACCGTAATCGACCCGTCCGAGTTCGTGATCTGCTCGTTCAGGGTGATGTCGAAGTTGTCGCCGACGTGGTCGATCGTGCCGTGGTACTTGCTGTTCGCCGGCACGTTCGCCGGGATGTCGACGGTGGTCGCCGGCAACTGCGTGCCGCGGTCGGTACTGGTGACAACCTGGCCGTTGGTGATGCGGACCGATCCGGTGTTGCCCGATTCATCGGCCCGGCACTCGCTGTGGACCGTGTCGGCGTGGAACGGGTCGGGCCCGACCCCTCCGGGCCACCCCTCCGTGCCGCCGCCCGAGAGCGTCCACGTGGTGCCGTCCGGGTTCTTGGCGATGTCGGTCGACGCCGTGACGAAGCCGGCCGCGCCGAGCTGGCAGTTGACGTCGGAGGAGAGCGGTCCCGACGGAGGGGCGACGTTGTTGGCGTCCGGCCAGATGCCCCCGAAGATGATCGCGGGGCCGTAGGCCGCGCGCGCGCCCTGGGCGTCGGTCGCCGGCGCCGGATCACCCCCACCCGAGGGGCACTCCACCGACGGGCTGTCGGTGTTCGCGTTGGCGGGGGCTTGAGCACTGCCCGGCGGCACCTGCCCGTACCCGAGACGGGTGGCGGGGCCGCCGAACAACCCGACGTTGACGAAGTAGTTGAAGGCGAGGCCGCGCACGGA
>JBOGIC010000451.1:0-5147 GCA_050744985.1 Acidimicrobiales bacterium | reverse complement strand
TGCGTGGCCTGAACGCCGTCGCCGGCCTGCGTGGCCTGGACGCCGTCGCCGGCCTGCGTGGCCTGAACGCCGTCGCCGGCCTGCGCGGCCCGGCCGCTTTCGGCGTAGGTCGTGCGCCCTCGCAGCTCGCCGAACACGTCACCCAGCACGCTCAGGGTGTCACGGTGCCGCGACAGGAGACCCGGCCGGCCGCCCAGCCGCACCCGCCCGGCGGCGAACGCCTCCGCCGGGGCCATGTCGCCCCGGTTGATCGCCGCCGCAGTCGCGTAGCTCTCCGAGACGACCACCTCGGCGTCGCCCGGTCCATCCAGAACGGCGACACCGCCGTCGGCGAACTCCACCCGGTAGTCCACGTCGCCGATCGGGCTCCCGGTGACGTGGTGATGGATCGTGAGCGTGACGCCGCGCGATGCCTCGCGGAGTCGTTCGTCCGCCGCGGCGGCCGCACCCAGCTCGGCGAGCCATGCCGATGACAAGAACTGGCTCACGTGCACCATGATGGCCCACCCTCGGCGGGGGCTCTGCCAGCTCGTGTCGGCTGGTCGAGCCCGCGGATCGGAGGGCGGATGGGCGTCGCGCCGGTGGCGATCACCAGGGCGTCGTAGGAGCGCTCCTCCTCGGATCCCTCGGTGTCGACGGTGACGGTCCGGCGGCCGGGGTCGACCGAGCGCGCCGTGGCGCCCAGCCGGAGAGCGATGCCGGCTGCTTCCAGCTCCGCCCGGCTGCGATGGGCGAGCGACCGCCAGCCGACCACCTCGCCGACCAGGTAGTAGGGGATGCCGCAGATGCTGTAGTTCGGGAAGTGGTCGGCGACGAGGACCGTCACGGCCACGCGAACTCGAGCTCTCGGGCCCGTAGCGCCGCGCTGATGCCGGCGTCGCTGCCCCCGATGACGACGAGGTGCACGCGGTCAGGTGGCGGAGGGAGCCGCCACACCGAGGCTGGCGAGCAGATCTCGCACCCGCGCCCCGATCTCGTCCCGAACCGGGCGCACCTCCTCCACCGTCTTGCCGAAGGGGTCGTCCAGCACCCAGTCCTCGTAGCGCTTTCCGGGGAACAGCGGGCAGGCGTCGCCGCAGCCCATGGTGACCACCACGTCGGCGGCCCTGACCACCTCGTCGGTCCAGGGCTTCGGGAACTCCTCGGAGATGTCGATGCCGACCTCGGCCATCGCTGCGATCGCCGCCGGGTTGACCTCCGCCCCCGGTTCGGAGCCACCCGACCACGCCACCCCCCGGTCACCGGCCAGGTGGTTGAACCAGCCGAGCGCCATCTGGGAGCGCCCGGCGTTGTGCACACAGAGGAACAGGACGACCGGCACGCCGCTGGCCGCCTTGCCTTCGATCTTGGCCAGGGCGCTCAGGCGCTGCCGGGCGAAGCGTTCGGCGAGCAACGGCAGGAACGTGGCCACCTTGGCCCGATCCGCGAACTGGTCGTAGCTGCTGAGCAGGAAAAGCTCGATCGTCTCTTCACCGAACGATCCCTCGAACTCCTCGGCTAGGCGGTGGGCGGCGCTCCTGAGCATGGGGCGCTGCTCGAGCGGGACTGAGCTCACATCGGACACGGCTGCCTCCCTGGTCGCAGGTCTCGAGTTGCTGGTACCTGGTGGTGATCACCGCGGGACGGACGTGGGTTCGACCACTCGCCCGTCGTGGGGGACGATGACCTCGCGGGCCACTTCGTTGATGGTCGGGTAGAGGAATCGAACGACGAGGACGGCGAGCGCGGCGCCAACGAGCTGGGCGACGATGAAGGCCGGGGCGGAGCGCCAGGCGATCCCGGCGAAGGTGTCGGTCAGGGTGCGGGCTGCGGTCACGGCCGGGTTGGCGAAGCTTGTGGAGCTCGTGGCGAAGTAGGCCGCGCCGATGTAGGCGCCGACCGCGAAGGGCGCGGCAGCGGCCCTTCCCGAGCGGACGACGCCGAACACGACGAGCAGGAGCCCGAACGTGGCGACGACCTCGCTGAGCGACAGCGCGCCCGAGCTGCGCGTCGTGGTGGAGAGGTCGATCGCGGGCAGGGAGAACATCAGGTTGGCGACGATCGCCCCCATCGCCGCGCCGATCATCTGGGCGGCGATGTAGACGACCGCCTCCCTGGTGCCGAGGCCGCCGAAGCACCGGTCCGCCATGGTGACGGCAGGGTTGAGGTGGGCTCCGGAGACGGGGCCGATGGCCAGGATGATCGCGACGAGCGCGGCGGCGGTGGCAGCGGCGTTCTCCAGCAGCTGGAGCCCGACGTCACCGGGCGAGAGGCGCTGGGCGGCGATGCCCGATCCGACCACGGCCATGACCAGCAGCGCGGTGCCCAGCGCCTCGGCGAAGGCTCGGCGGGCGATCGGGAACGCCACGGAGAGCTTCAGCAGCACGAGGTGGCGCCGGCCGCCACCGTGCCGTCCTCGCCCACCACGGCGCAGCACACCGCTCCGGTTTCGGGGTCGACGGTCCGGAGCTGGCCGGCCGGCATCTCCACGTCCTCCAAGACGGTGTAGATCTCCCAGGGCTCGCCCGACGGCCCGTCGACCCACACCTTGTCCTGGCGGGCGTAGCAGCAGGCGACGCCGTCCTCGGTGGCCGTAGCCAGCCCCTCACCGGTCAGGCGGGCCTGTGCCGCCCCCACTTCCTCGGCGGTCTCGACCTCGATGCCCAGGTGGTTGATGGTGCCGCCGTTGCCCGGCTGGGAGAAGAGCACGAGCTTCAGCGGCGGGTTGGCCACGGCGAAGTTGGCGTAGCCGTCACGGAGCTTGGCCGGCGGGGTGGCGAAGAGCTTGGAGTAGAAGTCGACGGCCGCGTCCAAGTCGTCGACGTTGAGGGCCAGCTGGACTCGGGACATCGTGGTCGCCTCCATTGATAGACTGCCGTCTATACGCCAGTAAAGCGCATACATCGAGAGGTGTCAATGGATAAGTCTGCCGCCGGCATTCGTCGTGTTGCCTTACTCGACGAGGAGTGCTGCCCGGCCGCGCTGTCGTCGCCGCTGTCGGAGGAGCGGGCGGGCGCCCTGGCCCGGGACTTCGCCCTGCTGGCCGACCCGGTGCGGCTCCGCCTGCTCAGCCTGATCGCCTCCGCACCCGCAGGCGAGGCGTGCGTGTGCGAGCTCGTCGAGCCGCTGGACCGGTCCCAGCCCACCGTGTCCCACCACCTCAAGATCCTCGCCGACGCCGGGCTCATCGTCGGCGAAAAGCGAGGTCGCTGGGTCTGGTACCGGCCGGTGCCCGACCGGCTCGCGCAGCTACGCGGCGCCCTCGACTAGGAGCGAACCCTGCACGGCAACGACATGATCTCCTCCGATGACGAGCACGCGCACCCGGTCGGCACCGGGCCGCACTGGGAGGAGTCGTGGAACTTCGACTTCGTCACCGCCGACGGACGCCTGGCCGGCTACGCCCGGCTCGGCCTGCGGGCCTCGCCTCGCCGGGCCTGGTGGTGGACGGCCATCGTCGGCACCGACCTGCCGCTCGTGCTGGTGCGCGACCACGACGTGGACCCGCCCAAGGCGGGCACCTTCGAGATCCGCGGCACCGGCCTGTGGGCCGAGCCGGTGTGCGAGACGCCCCTCGACCATTGGGGCCTGGGCCTCGAGGCCTTCGCCGTCAGCCTCGACGACCCGGCCGAGGCATACGGCGCCGAGCGCGGCGACCCCACCCCGCTCGGCCTGGACCTGGAGTGGGAAGCCGCCGGTGCGCCGGTCGGGCTCGCCGAGTGCCGCTACCGCGTCCCGAGCCGGGTCCATGGCGAGGTGCTGGTCGGTCGTCAGCGCCTGACGGTGGCGGGCACCGGGGCATGGGAGCACGCGTGGGGCCCGCGGGATTGGTGGGCCCCGGCGCCGGAGCCCGCGGACCGTCCCGGCCTGCGTGGCCCGAACGCTGTAACCGGCCTGCGTGGCCCGAACGCTGTGACCGGCCTGCGTGGCCCGAACGCCGTGACCGGCCTCGAACCGGTGTTCCACGCGCCGGTCCAGGTGCCCGGTCCCGACGGGCGGGTGACCCGGGTTGCCCGCACGCTGTGCCGTGGCGATGGCGGCTGGCAGTGGGTGGAGCGGGTCACCCCGCCTGGAACGACTTCGGCTTGCTGAACGTGGGGCCGTCGCGGATGGCGTCCCACATCGTCTGATCGGCGGCCTGCCAGGACCAGAACGACACACCGTGCACGCCGCCCTCGTGGGCGACGCGCATGAAGCGCTGCAGCTCGTCGGGTGGCGGCATGCCCCAGCGCCCGCCCTCGGGACCGCCGTCGAAGGCCTGGCCGATCGGGAAGATGGGCTTGCCGAACGGAACCAGGTCGACCAGCGCCCCGGCCATGTCGGTGTCGGGCTGGCGGTTGAGCCAGTAGACCATCGGCGCCACGGCGTCGAACTGGGCGATCACCTCCGTGTACGGGTAGATGCGCTTCGTGTAGTCCGACGGCCGGGGGACGCAGGCGATCAGCGGGTAGCCGGCGCCCACCGACGCTCGCAGCTGCTCGCCGTACGCGGCGGCCGCCTCGGCCGTGATGTGGGTGCCCTCCGACCAGGTTTCGATGTCGGGCGCGAACCCGTCGATCGTGTGGCCTCCGGGGGCTTGGTGGTTGATCGCGTACAAGGCCCGTTGCACATCGTCGGCGGGGTCGATGAGGCGGGGGAAGTCCCAGCCGTAGACGCGGATCTTCGCCTTGTGGGCGGCGGGCACGATCTTGTCGAGGAACGCGGCGGCATAGAAGCCGTCCCACGACGATCCCGTCCTCACGAAGATGTGGGACAACCCGACCGCCTTGGCCCGGTTGATCATGGCCTCGATGTCACCGCCGTCGGACTTCTCCGGCTGCCAGATCCACATGCCCTTCCCGTACGGCAGGGACGGCTCCAAGGTGGCGACCGAGCCATCGCGGGAACCGCCCAGGCCGAGGCTGAAGTCGTATCCCGAGAGGCGGGCCATGGCGACGCCGGACGTGAGCAGCGTCATGGCCGACGCCCAG
Organism: Acidimicrobiales bacterium; assembly: GCA_050744985.1. GTDB lineage: Bacteria > Actinomycetota > Acidimicrobiia > Acidimicrobiales > AC-14 > JBOGIC01. The sequence continues at coordinate 198 of JBOGIC010000451.1, read as the reverse complement.
ACCCAGAGTTTGCCGACGACGCCCTGGGTAAGCGGTGCCGGCGTGGTTGGTCGCGGCTGGCGGCGTTCGATGGTGTCGGGATCGCGGTTGCGGTCCCGGTCGACGATGATGAGCACCGACCCCAGCCCCCCTCGTGACGCCCCCTACGTTGCCCGTTCAGTTCGCCACGGTGGGTGACGTTCCCTTCTTCAACCGCCG
>JBOGIC010000450.1:0-1846 GCA_050744985.1 Acidimicrobiales bacterium | reverse complement strand
AGCGCCGACGGGCCTCCATCACGACGTCGTCGGTGGCCGTGGCCGGCGCGGGCAGGTTGGTGATGTAGAAGAACCAGCGGTACTCGTGGAACAGGACGTCCTCGCCGCGCTCGACCGACAGGTCCTTGCGCAGGGCGACCACCCGGTAGTCCCGCCCGCAGGCACGGGGGCGGTAGGCGAACTCGCAGACGTCCTCGCCCGCGGTGCGCAGCACCTTGAACCGGCGCGCCCGCACGACGTCGTCCTTCACCCGGCGCCGCTTGGCCCTCGGCCGGGTCTTGACGGCCCGCTCGGCGTGCCCGACGAGCTCGTGGTACATCTCGTCGTCGGTGCCCTTGGCCTCGGCCACCAGGTTCGGGCGGGCGTCGTAGCCGAAGACGAAGTGCACCCCGTCAGAGCCCCAGCGGTCGAAGTTGGCGGTGAGGGCGAAGTCGGTGTCGCCCCGCAGCAGGACGTCGCCGAAGCCCGCCTGCCGCACCAGGCGGATGGCCCGGTCGTAGAGGTCGGCCGCCCCCTCGTGGGAGGGCCGGTTGGCCCCGGACTGGTTGAAGTACAACGGTTCTTTGGTGTTGGCCAGGCTCACCACCAGCGACGAGTAGCCCCACGTGCCGTTGTAGGCGATGTCCATGCCCTCCTTGCAGGACCCGTCGGTCGCCACGATCGAGGCGTCGGCGTCGATCACGGCGCGCTGGGCGAAGAAGGCCGCCGGCTGAGCGGCCCAGACCCGCAGCCGCGCCCGGTTGACTGCCTCCTGCAGCGCCATCACGGCGTCGGCGTCGAAGCGTCGGCAGAAGTCGCCGGCCGTGGTCGGGTCGGGCAGGCTGGCGGCGCCGATGCCGTCGAGGAACACCCGGTCCTGGCGCCGGGCCTCGATGTCGTCGAGGGTGGCGCCGCCGCAGAGAACGTTGTAGGCGATGTTGAGCACGTGGTCGGACTCGAGGTAGGGCCGGTGGACCTTGAGCAGCTCGAGCGAGGCGTCGACCTCCTCGGCCAGCCCGGTCCACGCCACCAGACGGCAGATGAGGCCCATGCCGCCGTGGGCGACCGCCTTGGTGCGCTCGGCCAGCTCGTAGGAGATGTTCGCCCGGCCGAGCACGGGGCCCCCGAGGTTCGGGGCCACGGCCTGCTCGAGACGCCTGGCGATGGTGCGCCGTTCCCGCTCGAGAGCCTGCCGGAGCTGCCGCTTGGTGACCATCTCCGAGTATGACTACCCTCAGGGCACCGGTGTGGGATGCTCGCCTGATGACGGCCACGGCCGCAGAGCGACAGGCATCGTGCGAGCGCCGCTACCGGGACCTGGCGCGCCAGCTCTCGGAGATCGGCTGGATCGCGTCGGGCAGCCTCGCGCTTCGTGCCGACCGCTGCGGCAAGCCCAACTGCGCCTGCGCGTCCGACCCGGCACGCCGCCACGGGCCGTACTGGCACCTCACCGCCAAGGTCGACGGCAAGACCGTGAACAAGCGCCTCTCCGAGCACGAGGCGCAGCTCTACCAGCATTGGATCGCCAACGACCGCGCCGTGCGCGCCGTGCTCGCCGAGATGCGGGCGATCGCCGCCGAGGCACAAGCCCTGATCCTCGCCGATCAGGCGCCCAAGGGCGCCCGCGACCCGCGCACCCCTTCACCTCAAACCCGCCGGGCAGCCGCCCGACGCTCGGCCTGAAGCGCCCGAAATGCAACGCAATTCGGCTACCGAGCCCGCTGGCGGCTCATTCCTACGCTTGATTCAGGATTAACTGACGGCGGCGTGCGGCCGCGGCAGGACCCGGGCGGCCCGCCGGTACGCCTGGCGCACGATCCACAGGAAGTAGAGGCCGGCCGGGACCGACACCCAGTCGATGACCGCG
>JBOGIC010000449.1:0-1881 GCA_050744985.1 Acidimicrobiales bacterium | reverse complement strand
CCCCCACGACGACGACCACCAAGCCTCCCGCACCGGCCCCCACGACCACGACCGTGCCGCCCAGCCCGCCGACGACGACCGCGCCGGCGCCCGCACCGCCGTCCGGCTACAGCTCCTGGCAGGAGTTGATCGCCCGCAAGATGTACGGCGGCTGAGCGCCCGCCCCTGCCCCCCCCGCCACCGTGTGCCCCTGGCGAAGCTACCGGCGAGCCGTCTGCCGCCGGCGAGCCCGTGCGCTGATCGGTCGAGGTCGACGAGCGTCCGGCTACGGCTGGCGACCCCGGTAACGAGCGCCCGCCGGCCGGCGTCTCACGGTCTCACACCCTCACGGCCTCGCGACATCCCACGCCAGCAGGATGTCGTCGTCGAGTACGTGGACGGTCCGGTCGACCAACCGGATGCCCTTAGCCACCTCGGTGACGCCCAGGCCACCCACGGCATCGGTTCCCTCGCCGATGATCGTGGGGGCCACGCCGACGATCAGGCGGTCGACCAGCCCGGCGGCCAGCAATGACGTGATCACCTTCGAGCCACCCTCCACGAGCAGCGATTCGATGCCGTCGGCTCGCAGCGTGGCCAGCGCGGCACCGAGGTCGATGCCGTCGGGGCCGGCCGGGACGACGCGCACGCCGACGCCGCGGCCCCGCAGGACCGCCCCCCGGTACGTGGACGCCGCCGCGCTGGTGAACACGGTCGTGGACGCGTCGGCCGTCAACACCTTGGCGCCGTCTGGGACGCGCAGCCTCGAGTCGACGACCACGCGTTGCGGGTTGGCCCCGTCGACCAGGCGCACGGTCAGCTGCGGGTCGTCCTGGAGGACGGTCCCGATGCCGACCAGGACGGCGTCGCAGGCGGCCCGCAGGGCGTGGGAGATGCCTCGTTCCGCCTCGCCGCTGATCCACCGGGCGTCGCCGGTCGACGTGGCGATGCGGCCGTCGAGGGTCTGGGCGAACTTGAGGACGACGTACGGGCGGTCGGATGGCGGCCGCACCGTCCCCAGCAGCGCGCTCGTGTCGACGGCGGCCGAGGCGTTGCCGTTGCCGTCGTCGTCGGCCACCCGGCGACCGGTCGGCGCGACGTGACCGAGGCGGCGCTGCTTGGTGCGGAGGTAGTCGAGGTTGCGGGCGTGCGGCGCCGTCGCCAGAGGCACGGTGCCGACCACGTCGACGCCCATCGTCGTGAGGCCCAGCACCTTGGCCGGGTTGTTGGTGAGCAGCCGCACCGAGCGCGGCCCGAGGGCGGCGAGCACGTGCGCGGCGTCGTCGTAGGTGCGGGCGTCGACCGGCAGGCCCAACTGCACGTTGGCGTCGACGGTGTCGAGCCCGGCGTCCTGCTGCGCGTACGCCCGCAGCTTGTTGACCAGCCCCACGCCGCGCGCCTCGTGCCCCGTGGCATAGACGAGCACGCCGCGTCCTTCGGCGGCGATGGCCCGCAGGGCCAACCGCAGTTGCAAGCCACAGTCGCAGCGGAGGGAGCCGAGCGTGTCACCGGTGAGGCACTCCGAGTGCACCCGCGCCAGCACGCCATCGCGCCCCGCCACCTCACCTCGGACGAGGGCGACGTAGACGTGCCCGGACGGGCGCTCGAACGCGTGCGCCAGGAACCGGCCCCACGGCGTGGGGAGCGCGACCCCACGAGCGCCGGCGCCGACGACACCGGCCGCAAGGTGTTCGACCGAGGCCATTTAACAGGGAAGGATGATGCGATGACGCACGCCAAGGCCCTGGTGTTCGCCGGCCCGGGTCGCGTGGAGACCGAGACGGTGCCGCTGCTGGTCGCCGGCCCGGACGAGACGGTGGTCGAGACGCGGTACTCGGGCATCAGCACCGGCACCGAGTTGCTGGCGTACAGGGGCGAGCTCGACCCTGACATGGAGATCGA
>JBOGIC010000448.1:0-1911 GCA_050744985.1 Acidimicrobiales bacterium | reverse complement strand
GTCGGCGTCACCTGGCGGGTGAGGTCCTTGTTCTTGCCGTAGACGGCCCAGACCGAGCTCTGGACCTCACCGGGCTGACCGACGTTGGCCCCCAGGTCCTCGGGCCGGCCGGAGCCGCCGACCTCGTAACGAGCCCACCGGCTCTTCTTTCCGCCGACACTCCACGGCCGCATCCAGCCGCCGCAGGCGGGGCACCGGCGCATGGTCAACGCCACCGGTTTGCCACAAGCCGGGCAATTGTTACCAACGGGACTACGGGGACCAAAGTCGCTCACCGATTCACTCCTGTTACTCGAGCTCCCGCACTTGTCAATCGAGATAGTACCGACTGCGCGCCCCCATGTCAGGCAGGCAGCCGGGCGCGCAGCTCGTCGACGAGTTTGCCGATGGGCACACGGTCCTGCGCGAGCGTGTCGCGGTCGCGGATCGTGACCGCGTCGTCGTCGAGCGATTCGAAGTCGACGGTGACGCACAGCGGCGTGCCCGCCTCGTCCTGGCGGCGGTAGCGGCGGCCGATCGACTGGGTCTCGTCGTAGTCGGACATGAAGTGCGGACGGATGAGCTGCGCCACCCGCCTGGCCGTCGGCACGAGCCGCTCGTTCTTCGACAGCGGCAGGATGGCGACCTTGTAAGGGGCGAGGCTGGGGTGCAGCCGTAGCAGCGTGCGCTTCTCGCCACCCACCTCGTCCTCCTCGTAGGCCGCCAGGAGGAACGCCATCATGCTGCGGCCGACACCGGCGGCGGGCTCGATGACATGGGGCACGTAGCGCTCACCACTGGCCTGGTCGAAGTACTCGAGCTTCTCGCCCGAGAACCGGGCGTGCTGGGTGAGGTCGTAGTCGGTGCGGTTGGCGATGCCTTCGAGCTCGCCCCAGCCCCACGGGTACAGGAACTCCACGTCGGCGGTGCCGGCCGAGTAGTGGCTCAGCTCCTCTTGGTCGTGCGAGCGGAGGCGGAGCTTGTCGGCGGGGATGCCAAGGTCCTGGTACCAGCGCATGCGCTCGTTGCACCAGTACTCGAACCACCGCTGGCCCTGATCGGGCGGCACGAAGAACTCCATCTCCATCTGCTCGAACTCGCGCGTGCGGAAGATGAAGTTGCCGGGCGTGATCTCGTTGCGGAACGACTTGCCCTGCTGGGCAATACCGAACGGAGGCTTCTTGCGGCTCGTCTGCAGCACGTTGGCGAAGTTCACGAAGATGCCCTGGGCCGTCTCCGGACGGAGGTACGCGATGCTCGCCTCGTCCTCGACCGGGCCGACGTGGGTCTTGAACATCAGGTGGAAAGGCCGGGCCTCGGTGAGGTCGTGCGAGCCGCAGTTGGGGCACGTGTCGGTTATCTGGTCGGCGCGCCAACGCTCCTTGCAGTGGCGGCAGTCGACGAGCGGGTCGGTGAACGTGGCCAGGTGACCGCTCGCCTCCCACACCTTGGGCGCCATGAGAATGGCCGCGTCGATGCCGACGATGTCGTCGCGCTCCTGCACCATGGCCCGCCACCACGCCTCCATGACGTTGCGCTTCAGGAGCACACCGAGGGGGCCGTAGTCATAGGTGCTGCGGAAGCCGCCGTAGATCTCGCTGGACGGAAAGACGAAACCTCGGCGCTTGGCCAGGTTGACGACCTGCTCGGTGAGGTCCGGTGTGGGCATGGTGATTCAGGCTACGCGGCGCAGCAGGAGGGTCGCGGCGGACTTTGCGAGGTCGTCCTCGTGACCGGGCGTCCCTCGGAGCAACTGCCATCCGGCGGCGACGATGCGGTTGCCCCTCGCCCGGTCGCTGTGGAACGGCCGGCGGCCGCCGTGCCAGCGGAACGAGTCGAGCTCGATGGCGATCCGCTCGTGCGGGTAGGCCAAATCGACCCGCGCGCGGATCGGGCCGATCCAGTGCTGCCTCGTCGGCTGGGGCAGCCCGG
>JBOGIC010000447.1:0-1713 GCA_050744985.1 Acidimicrobiales bacterium | reverse complement strand
CCCCCATCTTGAGGGAGAGGTTGGCGATGACGGCGCAGAGGTCGGTGTTGCCGGCCCGCTCGCCGTAGCCGTTGAGGCTGCCCTGGACCAGCGTGGCTCCGGCGGAGACGGCCGCCAGGCTGTTGGCTACTGCGCAGCCGGCGTCGTTGTGGAACTGCACGCCCAGGTGCGCCGACACCTGAGGCCGCACCGCCGCCACGATGTCGGCGACCTCGTGGGGCAGGGTGCCCCCGTTGGTGTCGCACAGGACGATCGCCTCGGCGCCCGCCTCCTCGGCGGCGGCGAGCAGGCGCAGGGTGAAGTCCGGGTTGGACCGGAACCCGTCGAAGAAGTGCTCGGCGTCGAGGAAGACGCGCAGGCCCGCATGGCGGAGGAACTCGACCGAATCGGTCGTCATGGCCAGCGCCTCGTCGAGGTCGGTGCGCAGGGCCTCGAGGACATGCCGGTCCGAGGCCTTGGCGACGATGCAGACGACCGACGTGTTGGCCTTGACCAGGTTGCGCAGCGTGTCGTCGTCGCCGGCCTTGGTCCGCGGGCGGCGCGTCGAGCCGAACGCCACCAGGGCCGCGGTCTCGAGGTGGAGCTCGGCCGGCGCTCGCTGGAAGACCTCGTCGTCCTTCGGGTTCGCGCCGGGCCAGCCTCCCTCGACGTACTGGACGCCGAGCAGGTCGAGTTGCGCCGCGACCCGCAGCTTGTCGTCGACGGTCAGGCTGGCATCGCGCAGCGTGGTGTCGAAGATGTCGACTGCCTTGGGCAACTCCGCTCGCCTGTCAGTCGACATACTCGAGCCAGTCCTTGTACCGGTCGACCTGGCCGCGGACGGTGGCGAAGTAGGTGTCCTGGATCATCCTCGTGATGGGACCGGGGTCGCCGATCTCACGGTCGTCCACCGAGCGGATCGGCACGACCTCGGCAGCGGTGCCCGTGAGGAATGCCTCCTCGGCGAGGTACAGGTCGGTGCGCAGGATGTGGGCCTCGTGGACGGGTACACCGTGGTCGCCGGCGATCGTCGCGACCGACTGTTGGGTGAGGCCTTCGAGCGCCCCCGCCGCCAGCGGCGGCGTCAGGAGCCGGCCGTTCTTCAGGATGAACAGGTTCTCGCCCGTGCACTCGCTGACGTAGCCGCCGGGCGCAAGGAGGATCGCCTCGTCGTAGCCCGCCTTGAGGGCCTCGACCTTGGCCAGGGACGAGTTGGCGTACATGCCCGTGCCCTTGGCGGCCACGGGGACGGCGTTGGGGTCGTGGCGCTGCCAGCTCGAGATCTTGCAGCGCACGCCCCGCTTGATGCCCTCGTCGCCCAGATAGGTGCCCCACGGCCAGACGGCGATCGAGACGTTGACCGGGCACGGCAAGGGGTTCAGGCCCATCTCCCCGTATCCCAGGTAGACGATGGGCCGGATATAGCACGCCTCGAGCTGGTTGACCCGCACCGTCTGCTTCACCGCTTCGACGAGCTCCGCCGGTGTGAACGGGATTTCGATCATGAAGATCTTGGCGCTGTTGAAGAGCCGGTTGATGTGGTCGGTGAGCCGGAAGACGGCGGGCCCGTTGCTCGTGGCGTAGGCGCGGATGCCCTCGAACACACCGCTCCCGTAGTGCAGCGAGTGGGTGAGGATGTGGATCCGGGCGTCGGCCCACGGGACGAGCTCCCCGTCCATCCAGATCTTGTCCACCGTCGGGATCGGCATCGTTCAAACCCCCCACATCGTGTGG
>JBOGIC010000446.1:0-3848 GCA_050744985.1 Acidimicrobiales bacterium | reverse complement strand
GAGGAAGGGGGTCAGACGTGGACCGGCGGGGATCAATTTTCGGCCGGCGTCGACAAACGGTTCGTCTCGGACGGGTCATGACCTTTTGACGCCAGGCGTTGGGGGGTGCGCATGACGTGGACCCGATGCTGGCGCCCTTCGTGCCTGCCCGAACGCCCGTGGGCGACGCCGTCGAGGCCATCGCCCGGGCGGCCCGGGCAGCTCGCTTCGGGTGGCGCGGGTGGCGCCGTGGCACTTCGCGTGGTCGGCCAGTGGCGGCCGGCTGATTTTCCAACGCGGGTTGGCCCTGGGCGGGCCGCTATCACCTCGCCGACAGGGATGCCGTTCGTAGCGACCGGTTGCGTGCGTGACTCTTCTTCCCACCGGGATCGGCCCCCCGTGAGTTGGGGGCACGGCGATCTCGCGCTGGGCCTACTCGGACGAGGACTCCACCGCGGTCGCAAGAAAGAACCGACTGAAGGACCCGACCGATCGGCAGCAGACCTTCGACCGTCGAGTCGTCAAGGAAGCGAGCGGCCCGGTGGCCGCCCGCTTCCCTGCGAACGCCGAGGGATGACCCGCTCAGCCCTGGCACTCGTTGAAGTCCTTGATGAGCTCCCAAGTCGACTCGCCGGTCGAGAGGTTGTAGCTGAAAAGGACCTTGTACCGGGCTGTGAAGTTCGGTGAGGAGCCTTGGCTCGACAGCCGGGTGCTGACGTCGAACGTGGCGTGGACCAAGCCGTCCTCCACTCGGCTCATCGCCTGGTAAGGGCTGCTACCGACATAGCGGGTGCCGTCAGCGGCCAGACCAGCCAGCTTGACCACAGATTGCTCGCGGTACCGAACCGAACCGTCCTCGGCGACCCAAAGCTTGTAGGTGTAGGTGACGTCGGCCGTCATGGCTATTTCGTCGAAGTCGGGAGTGCAGGGGTTGTCCATGGTGGTGACGAAGTGGGCTGACTCTCGGACGTCGATCTCCTTCTCCGCTGCCTGAGCCGGTGCGGCAAACCCGATGAAGGCGCCGAGCAAGACTGCGCCCGCCGCGATGCGTCGCTGAATGTTGGGCATGTGGTTCTCCTGTTGAGGGACGGTCCGCTCGATTGCTCCGCCGTCCGTGTGCATCCCTTTGACTGGAGGAGGAGGCCGCAACCTACGTTCCGCACGTCGCGGATCGGCTTCCCGGGAATTTCTACAGCCCGTTGCTGCCGCGCTGTGCGACCCGCAGTGACAGGGCCTCCAGCTCGCTGAGCAGGGCGCGCAGTCGCTGGGCCTCTGCGAACCAGGGCCCATAGAGCCGGGCCTGCTCGTCTGAGAGGCGGCGGGTGACGGTCTTGCCGGCGACCTTGCGGGTCCAGCGGTGGTACGGGCCGTGCGGCCGAGGTGGATCGGCCGTGCAGCGGCAGTTGGGCTTCCCGCAGACGTGGGGGTACTCGAGGTAGGTGCCGGGCAGCGCGAAGCCGGCCTCGCCCAGGCGGCGGGCGATCTCGTGCTGGGCTTGCTCGTCTCTGGCGTTCGGCTCGGCCACGTTTCCTCGTGAACGTCTTGTCGGTGACATCTTGCCGGGCATCCACCACGTCCAGTGTCGAGAATAGCATACTCTCGATCATGGGACAGAAGGGTGCCGGCCCGGACGCCGTGGTGGTGGACCCGTCGGCGGTCGAAGTCCGCCGAGTGGGGATCGGGGCGCTGCCGGTGGTGAACGCCGTGCTCGGGCGCCTCGGCTTCGACGAGCTGGTCTCGTCGTTGCTGCCCGAGCCCGACCGGCGCTGCGTCATCGAGCCGGCACGGGCGGTGTCGGTGCTGGTCCGCAACCTCGCCGTCGGCCGCCTGCCCCTCTACGGGATCGGTCAATGGGCGGCGGGGTGCGCCGGGGGCCTGCTCGGCCTGGCCGCAGGCGAGGCGGCGGCCCTCAACGACGACCGGGTGGGACGCGCCCTCGACGTGCTGTTCTGCGCGGACCGGGCCAGCCTGCTCACCGAGCTCAGCCTGCGGGTGATCCGCCGCTACGGGCTCGACGTCTCGGAGCTGCACAACGACTCCACGTCGATCACCCTCTACGGCGCCTACCGGGGCGCCGCCGGCCGGCCTCGGGCGGGCGTGCGCCCGCCGGTCCCCGAGCGCGGCTACTCGAAGGACCATCGCGGCGACCTCAAGCAGCTGGTCGAGATCCTCACGGTGTCCGCCGACGGGGCGGTCCCCGTCGCCCACCGCCTGGTCGACGGGTCCACGGAGGACTCCACCACCCACGTCGAGTCCTGGGACGCCCTCGTCGCGATGCTCGGCGCCCCCGGCTTCACCTACGTCGCCGACTGCAAGCTCGCCACCCGCGACAACCTCGACCACATCGCCAGCCGAGGCGGGCGGTTCCTCACCATCCTGCCCCGCACCCGCAAGGAGGACGAGGCAGGCCGGGCCTGGATCGCCGGCGGCGACGTCGGATGGCAGGAGATCGCCCGGGGCCCCGGACGGCGCAAGGCCGACCCCGAGGAGCTCTACTGGGCCGCCGAGGCGCCCGTGTGCTCGGCGGAGGGCCATCGGATCGTCTGGATCCGCTCATCGGTCAAGCGTGCCCAGGACGCCGCATCGCGAGGCGAGCGCATCGAGCGGGCCCGGGCGTCGCTCGGCGCGCTGGCCGACAAGCTGGCGTCCGGGCGAACGAAGATGGGCTCGCTCGCGGCGGTCGAGGACGCAGCCGCCGGCGCGCTGGCAGAGGCCGGCGCCGCCCGGTGGGTGCGGGCCGAGGTGGCCGACACCGTCGAGCTCGAGCACCGCCAGGAGCGCAGGGGCCGGCCCGGGAAGGACACCCGCTACCGGCGCATCGAGCACCACCGCTACGCGCTCTCGGTCACCGTCGACGCCGCTGCCGTCGCCTACGACGCGGCCTCCGACGGATGCTTCCCCTTCGTCACCAACGAGGAGCTGGCGGCGGCCGAGCTGCTACGGATGTACAAGGCCCAGCCCCACCTCGAACGCCGCCACGCCACCTTCAAGGGCGTCATCGAGGCGGCGCCACTCACCTTGAAGAGCGACGCCCGCATCGACGCCCTCGGCTCGTGCCTGTACGTGGCCCTCCTCGTCCACGCCCTCGTCGAGCGCGACCTGCGCCGGGCCATGGCGGCCCAGCAGATCCCGAGCCTTCCCCTCTACTACGAGGACCGGGCCTGCGCGACGCCGAGCGCCGCCCGGGTCTTCGAGGTCCTCGAACCGCTGTGCGCCACGGCCGTCTCGTGCGCCGGGGAACTGCTGGCGCTGGTCCCGCCGGCCCCCGACCCGCTCCAGCGCCAGATCCTGCGCCTGCTGCGGGTTCCCACGAATGCCTACCGGGCGGCCGCACCATGAGCACCGTCTCGGTCCTGCCCACCGCCTGGGCGACCCTCGAAGCGGCCCTCCGCGCACGGCGGCCGGTCTGGGTCTCCTACCACGGGCGCAGCAGGCTGATCTGCGCCCACGCCCTCGGCTGGAAAGCCGGCAGGGCCATGGTCCTCGGCTACCAGGCCGGCGGAGAGACGAGCAGCGGAGCACTCGATCCCGACCCCCGCAAGCGCTGGCGGCTGCTGTTCGTCGACGAGGTCGACGAGGTCGTCGATGCCGATGCGGCGGCCTGCTGGGCGACCGCCGACAACTACAACGCCGCACATCCGTTCCCAGCCATCGACGAAGTGTTCACCGCGGTCGACCTTGAGCCGCCACCGAGGCGGCGGTGAGCATCGACGCTCGACCCTGAATTCCGCCGAAGGGGTCACCCGACCTGCGGAACGTAGGGTAATACGCTTCTACAGGATGTTTGTCCGCTCCCGTGGGGCGTCCGGGGGATCCTGTTCGCACTCTCGTCCCGGCACGAGCCCACCCCCACGGGCGCTCTGCAGCGC
>JBOGIC010000445.1:0-4764 GCA_050744985.1 Acidimicrobiales bacterium | reverse complement strand
CCTTCAGCCGGGCCGGGCCGTCGGGAGCCACGACCTCGGTCGCGTAGCCGGTCACCGCCACGCTCCATCCCGCCCCTTCGACGGGTTCGAAGTCGTCGGCCTCGAAGGCCACGACCGCATCCCGGATCGCCGACTCGAGCTTCGAACCGGCGCGGGTCGCGAACACGACCGAGTCGCCGTCAACGGCGAAGACGACCGGTAGCACGACCGGGAGCGCCGCGGCATGAAAGCCCACGCGCCCGATGGCCGCGCCCGCCAGACGGTCGAGGCACTCCTGGCGCGACAGCACGTCGAGTCCGGCGCCATCGGTGCGCTTCATGATCACAGGTTCCCTGCCAGAGACCCCGGGCGGTAGGGCCAGAGGTCCCAAAGCGGGAGGAGTTGTGTCGGACCGAGCGACAGTTGGGCGATCGCGGGGGGACCTTCGGCCCTACCGGCGCCGCACCCGGGGGACGAAAGTTGTCGCATGTGGCGTCGACAGCAGCGGGTCCGTTCCTTGCACGGACAGGTCCTCTTCATGGAAGCGAGCCAGGGCAGGCTTCTCCTCGACTGTCTCCTCGCCGAGGCGGGTGAGGAGGCGGCGCGCCCGGTCACCCTTCAGGCCACGATGAGCCCGTCGTCCGAGCTCGCCACGGCCCTGGTGATGTTGGAAGAGTGGGCGGACGACCTCGCCGGTATCAAGGTGACCATCACCGGTACGGGGGCGGCGGCGGAGCTGACCATCTCGTCGGGCTCCGGCCTTCTCCACCTCGCCCCGACCACCGCCTGAGCGGGGCGGAAAGGCGGTTACCGGCCTTCCCGTGCCACTGTGACGGGGTCTGATCCGCCGGTCGCCTTGGCCTGCGACCCGTTCGCGTCGACGTGGTAGGGCACCGACGTCACCACCGTCTCCGGTCGGCGTAGCAGGGCCAGCTTCAGGGCGAGAGCGCTCTGGTTGTGCAGGATGTTCTGGTACCACCGGCCGACCACGAACTCCGGGATGACGACGGTGATCGTGTCGTTCTGCCAGCGGTCGTCGAGATCCTCGAGGTAGCGCTCGACGGGCTCCACCAACTCCCGGTAGGGCGAGTGGACGACCTCCAAGGGCACCGCTAGCCCGAGGTGTTCCCACTCGCGCTCCATCGCCTCCCGATCGTCGTCGTCGAAGGAGATGTAGACGGCGATGAGCCGGTTGGGGCGCAGTGACTTGGCGTACTTGATCGCCTTGATCACGCCCTTGTGGATGCGCCCGACGAGCACGACCACCGTGTGATTGAAGTTCTCGGGCGCCAGGTCCTCGTCCGTCACCGTCAGGACCCGGCTGAGCCGCTGGTAGTGGCGCTTGATCGCCACGAAGACGGCCACGATCAAGGGCACGACCACCAGCGGCACCCAGGCGCCGCTCGTGAACTTCGTTCCGGCCACGATGAGCAACACGACGAAGGTCGCGACGGCGCCGGTGGCGTTGATCGCGACGCCGCGGCGCCACGCCGGCTCGCGGATGCGGCGGTGGTGGCGGACCATGCCCGCCTGGCTCAGCGTGAAGGAGGTGAACACACCCACGGCGTAGAGCGGGATCAGTGCATTGGTCAGGCCGCCGAAGGCAACGAGCAGGCCGCCGGCGGCGACGGCCAGGAAGACGATGCCGTTGGAGAAGACGAGCCGGTCGCCCTGGTTGCTGAACTGCCGCGGCAGGTACCCGTCGCGGGCGATGATCGACGACAGGCGGGGAAAGTCGGCGTACGCGGTGTTGGCCGCCAGGGTGAGGATGAACGCCGTCGCGAGCTGCAGGATCACGTACAGCGCGCCGTCGCCGAACACCGCCCGGCCGAGCTGCGAGATCACCGTCTCCTCATGGCTCGGGTAGGGCTGGAGGTGGTGCGCGAGCACGGCCGACCCGAGGAAGAGCGAGCCGAGGATCACGCCCATCCACGTCAGGGTGGTGGCCGCGTTCTTGGACTCCGGTCGGCGGAACGCCGGCACGCCGTTCGAGATCGCCTCGACGCCGGTCAGTGCGACGGCACCCGACGAGAAGCCCTTGAGGATCAGGAACAGGCCGAGGGTCCCGCCCATCTCGTTCGCGGCGACCGAATGGCCCGGGTCGAACGGGATCGGCGCCAGGTCGCCGAAGAACTCCCGCGCCAGCCCGTAGACGACGAGCGCGCCGAACGTCACGATGTAGAGGTAGGTGGGGAAGGCGAAGAGCCGTCCGGACTCCTTCACCCCGCGCAGGTTCGCCAGCGTGATCAGGGCGATCAGCGCCAGACCCAGCAGCACGCGCTTGTGGACGAGCCCCTGGAAGGTCGGGATCGAGATGATGGCGGCGACACCGGCCGAGATGGAGACCGCGACGGTCAGGATGTAGTCGACGAGGAGGGAGGCGCCGGCAACGAGCGACGGGTACTCGCCGAGGTTCTCGCGGCTCACCACATAGCTTCCGCCGCCATTCGGATAGGCGAAGATCGTCTGGCGGTACGACGTGACGACGACGGCGAGGAGGACGGCGACCGCCACCGCAATCGGCACGAGCACGGACAGGCCGAGGGCGAGGCTGGACGCGCCGACGGCGGTCACGAAGAGGATCTCCTCGGTGGCGTACGCCGTCGAGGAGATGGCGTCCGAGGAGAACACCGGCAGGGCGATCAGCTTCGGGATCCGCTGCTCGTGCTGCTCGGAGCTCGCCAGCGGGCGACCGACGACCAGCCGCTTGAGGACGTTCAGCATCGGTCCACCACGGCCGTCACGACGCTCACGACCGGGCGCTGGCGGCGAACGCCAGGCCGAGCTCATGGGCGAGGGCCACGGCGACGAGCAGCTGTTCGGCGGAGACCCGCGTGCCGGGCGCCGGGACGAGCACGAACCGGCCGATCGCCTCGCGCCGGGAGACGACCGGCAGCTCCACGCCTCCGCTCGGAAGCTCGAAGCCGCCGTGGGCGAATACGGCGCCCGACCGCCCGGCGAGGGTGCCGTCCCGCTGCAGCCGGGGCCGGTCCGACGTGAACGGCGGCCGCTCGAACGTGCACGCCTCCAGCTCGAGCGCGTCCAGGAGCTCGGCCGTCACGGTGAGCACCAGGTCGCGCTCGTCCTCCTCGCCCGATGCGGCGACGGTGACGACCCGGTGCATTCGCCGCAGGTTCCGCTGGTCGGTCTTCAGCCGGGCCTTGACCTGTCTCGCCCGCTCGGCGGCCTGGCCGACGACGAGGCCGGCAACGACCAGGACCAGGGCGGTGATCAGTCCGTTGGGCCGGCCGGCCTTCAGCTCGCCGTAGGGGCGCGTGTAGAAGAAGTCGAACGCGGTCGCGGCCAACAGACCGGCGAGGGCGCCGGCCAGGCGACCACCGGCGAAGGCCGTGGCCAGGACCACGACGGCCAGCACGAGGGCGACGTTGGCCGGCGCCAGCCGGCCCCGGGCCCCGACCAGGCCGGCGGCCACGACGACCACCGCGAGACCTCCCAGGCCCATCGCCATGGGGGCCCGGGCGCGGCGATCGAACGGCACGAGGTCGTTGTACCGCCGGTTCGGCCGGCTGCGACCGGCCCTTGCGGGATCTTGACGCCGCGGCCGGGCATCTTGACGGGATCTTTGCGGCGGGCAGGTCCTCAGTCGTGCCCGCGGGGTGGCGCGGTGGCGGAGAGGGCCCGGACCTTCTCGAGCAGCATCCGCCGAGTGAAGGGCTTGCGCAGCAACTGGGCGTCATCGGGGATGACACGCGTGGGGCCGAGCACTCCGTCGCCGTAGCCGGACATGTACAGCACCGGCAGGCCGGGGTGCTCCGCCGTGATCAGTTCGGCGAGCGAGCCGCCCGAGCTGTGCGGCATCACGGAGTCGGTCAGCAGCATCTGGAACTCGTGCGTCGCCGCCAGCTCCATGGCCATCGCGAACCCGTCCGCCTCGAGGACCTCGTACCCGTTTTCGCGCAGGATGCGGGAGGTCATGTGGAGCACGCCGGGATCATCTTCGACCACGAGGATGGTCTCGCCCCGGCCCGCACCGGCCTCGGCCACAGCCGGCGCCTCGGCGGCCCCGACCGCGGCGTCCACCGCCGGGAAGTAGGCGCGGAAGGTGGTGCCGATGCCCTCCTCCGAATAGACGCTCACGCTGCCGCCCGCCTCGGTGACGATGCCGTAGACCGTCGCCAGCCCCAGTCCCGTGCCCTCACCCTTGCCCTTGGTCGTGAAGAACGGCTCGAACACGCGGGAGGCCACGTCGGGGCTCATCCCCGCGCCGGTGTCGCTGACGACGAGCTCCACGTACGAGCCGGCCCGCAGCCCGGGGTGGGCCTCGGCGAAGATGGCGTCGATGTCGGTTGCGGTGGTCTCGATGGTCAACGTGCCGCCGCCCGCCATGGCGTCCCGGGCGTTGACGGCCAGGTTGACGAGGACCTGTTCGACCTGACCGCGATCGGCCCGGATCGCGGGGAGGTCGGTTCCCGGGCGCAGGACGACCTCGACGTGCTCGCCCAGGCTGCGGGCGAGCAGCTTGTGGATGTCGGCCACGACGCCGTTGAGGGCCAGGACCTCGCGTTCGACCGTCTCGCGGCGAGCGAAGATCAGCAGCTGGCGCGTCAGCCGGGCGGCCCGGTCGGCCGCCTCCTTGATCTGCTCGACGTCGGCGTGGACGGCCGGGTCACCGGCGGTTTCCTCACCGACGAACGTGGCGTAGTTCATGATGACGGCCAGCAGGTTGTTGAAGTCGTGGGCGACGCCGCCGGCGAGCTGCCCGAGGCTCTCCAGGCGCTGGGACTGGTTGAGCCGGCGCTCGAGGGAACGCCGCTCCGCCTCGGC
>JBOGIC010000444.1:0-1932 GCA_050744985.1 Acidimicrobiales bacterium | reverse complement strand
TGCCCGGGAAGATCGTCACGTCCGGGCCGAGCTGTACCGACGCGTCGACATACGTGCGGTCGGGGTCGACCATGGCCACGCCGGCGTGCATCCACCGCCGGTTGATCCGGCGGCGCAGCTCGAACTCGGCCGACGCCAGCTGCTCCCGGTCGTTGACCCCCAGGGCCTCGGTGGGGTCCTCGGCGCCGACGGCGGCCACGAAGTACCCCGCCTGCGCGAGCACGGCGATGACGTCGGTGAGGTAGTACTCGCCCTGGGCGTTCTCCGGGCTCAGGCGGCGCAGCGCCGGAGCGAGCAGGCTGCGCCGGAAGCAGTAGATCGACGTCGCCACTTCGTCGATCTCGCGCTCGGCCTCGGTCGCGTCGAGGTCTTCGATGATGCGCGTGACCCGACCGTCCTTGCCCCGGATCACCCGGCCCATGCCGGTCGGGTCGTCGAGGTGGGCGGTCAGCAAGGTGGCGGCCGCGTCGCCGGCGCGGTGGGTCGCCACCAGTTCGCCCAACGTCGACGGCCGCACGAGCGGCGCGTCGCCGGGCAGGACGATGAGGTCGCCGTCCTCGTCGTCGTCGGGGAACGCGGTCAGCGCCACCGACACGGCGTCGCCCGTGCCGCGCTGGACGCGCTGTTCCACGAAGTCGATGGGCAGGTCGTCGTGGCCGGCGTCGAGCAGCGTCTTGGTGACCCGCTCGGCGCCCCACCCCACCACGACCACGGCGCGGTCGACGAGCAACTCCGACAGGGCGTCGAGCACATGCAGCAGCATCGGCCGCCCGCACACGGCGTGCAGCGGCTTGGGGAGGGACGACCGCATGCGGCTTCCCTCTCCCGCTGCCATCACCACGGCCGACAGGGGGCGCAGGCCCATGCCTCCTTTCTACCGCTCACCAGTGCCTGAGTCGCGGCATGCCCCAGTTGCTCGGCTCGGGGGTCAGGATTCGAACCTGAACCTGACAGCTCCAAAGGCTGCCGTGCTGCCGGTTACACCACCCCCGATCGCCCTCGAGGCTACCGGCGCAACGTGTCCTCGGGTTCCGGGCCGGGCGCCGACCCGCTAGGGTGTCCGACGCTCATGGGCTCGTTGATCAAGAAGCGCCGCAAGCGCATGCGGAAGAAGAAGCACAAGAAGATGCTGAAGGCCACGCGCTGGCAACGGCGCGCCGGCAAGTAGCTTCACCGCTCCTTCGCCGACGCCATCGCCTTCGCCAGCGCCGCCCATCCCGCCAGGTCGATCTCTTCGGCGCGCGCATCCGGACGTATGCCGGCCGCCCCGAACTGCTCCGGGGTCACACCGATCCCGGCCAGCGACCGTCGCAGCATCTTGCGGCGCTGCCCGAAACCGGCCGTGACGAGGTCGGCCACCTTCGCCCGGTCGACGCCGGACGGCTGGCGCGCGTGGCGGCGGATCTCCACCAGCGCCGACTCGACGTTGGGCTCGGGCCAGAACACCGTCGGCGGCACCCGGGCCACGACCTTGGCGTCGGCCCACCACGCCACCTTCACCGACACCGCGCCGTACGCGTCGTCACCGGCGGCCGCGGCCAGGCGCTCGCCGACCTCGCGCTGCACCATCACGAGCATGCGGTCGATGGCCGGCACCTCGTCGAGAAGACCGACGATGAGCGGGGTGGCGATGTTGTACGGGAGGTTGGCCACCAGCGCCCAGGGGTCATGGTCGCCGAGCAGGGCGCCCCAGTCCATGTCGAGCGCATCGCCCCCGACGATGCGCACGCCGGCCGGTTCGGCCACCTCGCGCAGCGCCGGGAGCAGCTTGCGGTCGATCTCGACGGCCGTCACCGCCGCGCCGGTCTCGGCCAGCGCCAGCGTCAGCGCGCCGAGCCCGGCGCCCACCTCCACGACGTGGTCGCCGGCGCCCACCCCGGCCAGGCGCGCCACGCGGCGCACCGTGTTGGGGTCGACGACGAAGTTCTGCCC
>JBOGIC010000443.1:0-2956 GCA_050744985.1 Acidimicrobiales bacterium | reverse complement strand
GTCGTCGACGCCCGGTCGTAGGGGATCGACTGGATGATCGTGTAGCGGGGGCCGCAGTTCGTGCAGTTGATGAACGGGTAGCCGTAGCGGCGGTCGGCGGGGTCGGACAGCTCCCGCAGGCAGTCGTCGCACGTGGCCACGTCGACGGGCACGGCGACGGCCGGCGCGCCCTCGGCCCGGCTGTCGACGATCCGGAACCCCGACACCCCGGTCGGTGCCGCCGCCGCCACGTCGACCGATTCGATGCGGGCCAGCGGCGGCGCCTCGGTCTGCAGCCGCTTGGCGAACGTGTCGAGGACGTCGGCTGGCCCTTCTACGTCGACGGTCACGCCCAAGCTGTCGTTGGAGACCTCGCCGGCGAGCCCCAGCTCGGTGGCGATCCGGTAGACGAAGGGACGGAAACCGACGCCCTGGACGGTTCCCGTGACCCGGTAGTGGCGGCGCTCTAGCAAATACGGGGAAGCGGGTCGCCGACGAGCATGTCGACGATGCGGTTGCCCCCGAAGAACGTGTTGATGATCACGATGCCCGGCGGGTCGTCGCGGATCTCCCCGATCACCGCCGCATCGGCGCCCACCGGGTGGGCCCGCATGGCGGCCAGGGCGGCGTCGGCCTCGCCGGCGGGCACGACGGCGACGAGCTTGCCCTCGTTGGCCACGTAGAGGGGATCGATCCCGAGGATCTCGCAGGCGCCGTTGACGACGTTGCGGACCGGGATGGCGTTCTCCTGCAGCACGACCGACACCTCCGCCGCCCGGGCCAGCTCGTTGCACACCGTCGCCACGCCCCCACGCGTGGGGTCCCGCAGGAAGCGGGTGTTCGGGGCCGCCTCCAGCAGCGCCTCGACCAGGCCGTTCAGCGGCGCCGTGTCGGACGGGATGTCCGCCTCGAGCGCCAGGTCGCCGCGGGCGATCAGCACCGCCACCCCGTGGTCGCCGATCTTGCCCGACACCAGCACCTTGTCGCCCGGCTGCACCTTCTCGGGCTTCAACTCCACGCCGGCGGGGATGACGCCCACCCCGGCCGTGTTGATGTACAGCCCGTCGGCGCCGCCCTTGTTCACGACCTTGGTGTCGCCGGTGACAATCTGCACGCCCGCCTTCTCGGCCGCCTCGCGCATGTCGGCGACCACGTCGCGCAGCTCCTCGATCGAGAAGCCGTCCTCGATGATGAACCCGGCCGAGATCCACTGCGGGCGCGCCCCCATCATCGACAGGTCGTTCACGGTGCCGTGCACGGCCAGGTGGCCGATCGAGCCGCCCGGGAACTTGTAGGGCTTCACCACGTAGGAGTCGGTCGAGAACGCCAGCCGCTCGCCCGACGGCAGCGTGACGACGGCGCCGTCGGCCAGGGTTTCGAGGGTCGGGTTGCGGAACGCCTCCAGGAAGATGGCGTCGATCAGCGCCGCCGACGCCTTGCCCCCGGCGCCGTGCGCCGAGTTGATGAACTCGTCGCGCAGCTTTGGCCGCCGCCGCCGGAAGGCCTCGATGCGCTCGAGGACGATGTCTTCCCGGCTCGGGCCCTCGCCGTCGCCGCGACCGTCACCGTCCTCGTGCATGACCGTACCTAACCGACCTTCACCGGGATCGTGGCCTGCTTGGTGAACCGGCCGAAGTTGTAATAGGCGGCGCAGGCGCCCTCCGACGACACCATGCAGGTGCCGATCGGTGTCTCGGGCGTGCACGCCGTGCCGAACACCTTGCACTCCCACGGCTTGATGACGCCCTTGAGCACCTCACCGCACTGGCACGCCTTGGGGTCGGCCACCCGCACGCCGGGCACCTCGAACTTGAGCTCGGCGTCCCACTCGGCGTACTCAGGGCGGAGCTTCAGGGCCGACTGGGAGATGAAACCGAGGCCCCGCCACTCGAAGTGGGGGCGCAGCTCGAACACCTCGCCGAGGATCTTGAGCGCCCGCGGGTTGCCCTCGTCGGCCACGGCCCGGGTGTACTGGTTCTCGACCTCGCAGCGACCGTCGCGCAGCTGCTGGCAGAGCATCACGATGGACTGCAGGATGTCGAGGGGCTCGAAGCCGGCGGTGACCAGGGGCTTGCCGTAGACGCCGGGCACGAACCGGTAGGGCCGGTTGCCGATCACCGTCGAGACGTGGCCGGGGCCGAGGAAGCCGTCGAGGCGCAGGTCGGGCGAGTCGAGGATGGCCTTGAGCGGCGGCACGATCGTGACGTGGTTGCAGAAGACCGAGAAGTTGCGGATGCCCTTCTCCTTGGCCTTCAGCAGAGTGACCGCGGTCGAGGGCGCGGTGGTCTCGAAGCCCACCGCAAAGAACACCACCTCGCGGTCGGGGTTCTGGGCGGCGATGCGCAGCGCGTCCAGCGGGGAGTAGACCATCCGCACGTCGGCGCCCTGGGCCTTGGCCTCGAGCAGGTTCTCGCTCGACCCCGGCACCCGCATCATGTCGCCGAACGACGTGAAGATGACGTTGGGCGCCTTGGCGACGGCGATGGCGTCGTCGACCCGGCCCATCGGGATCACGCAGACCGGGCAGCCCGGGCCGTGCACCAGCTCGACCGTCGAGGGCAGCACGTTCTCGATGCCGTGCTTGTAGATCGTGTGGGTGTGCCCGCCGCACACCTCCATGAACTTCAGGTGGGCGCCGCGCCGGTCGGCGAGGTCGGCGGCGAGGTGCTCGATCTCGTTGACGCAGAGGCGGGCGGCGGCCGGGTCGCGGTACTCGTCGACGAACTTCACGGCTGGGTCACCGGCTCTTCGACGGCCGCCTCCCCCACGTCGTCGACAAATGGGTTGCTGTCGGCGAACTGCGCGAGCTCGTCGGTATAGAGGTCGCCGAGCTCCCGGATGAACGAGAGGGTGCGGTTGGCCTCCTCCTCGTCGATGCGGCTCATGGCGAACCCGACGTGGATGAGCACCCAGTCGCCCACCTTGATCCCGCCCGCTTCGCCCTCGACGAGGTGGATGTTGACCTCCCGCCGCACGC
>JBOGIC010000442.1:0-4547 GCA_050744985.1 Acidimicrobiales bacterium | reverse complement strand
ACCTCAGAGGGCCAATGGCGCGGAGTAAAGCGTGGGGTCAGTGGATGCGGACGAGGCGCAGCACGTCGGTGGTCGGCTCCGGTTCGGTCGGGGTGCCGGCCAGGACGGCGACGATGTCGTTGCGGCGAACCACCCCGCGTTCCACGGCGGCCTGGACGGCGAACCAGACGGTGTCGTCGGTCGTGGCCCGGCGCTCGATCAGCATCGGCGTGATGCCCCAGGCGACGGAGAGCTGGCGGGCGGTGCGGGCCGACGGCGTGGCGGCCAGGATCGGCATGACCGGGCGGAAGCGGGAGATGGCCCTCGCGGTGGTGCCGCTGTCGGTGCAGGCGATGATCGCCGCCGCCTCGACGTCGGTGGCGGCCCGCCAGGCCGCCGCCGAGATGGCGGACGTGATGCGTACCCGCGGCGGGCCGCCCTTGGTGTCGAGGGACTGCTGGCGACCGAGCTCACGTCCCCAGCGGGCGTAGTCGAACTCCCGCTCCGCCCGCACCGCGATCTTGGCCATCGTCTCCACCGACTTCGCCGGGTCCTTGCCGATGGCCGTCTCGCCCGACAGCATCAGCGCGCTCGTACCGTCGAAGACGGCATTGGCGACGTCGCTCACCTCGGCGCGAGTCGGTGTGGGCGCCTGCACCATCGACTCCAGCATCTGGGTGGCGGTGATCACCGGACGTGCGAACGCCACACCCGTGCGGATGATCATCTTCTGGTGGTGCGGGACGTCCTCGAGGGTGGCCCGGATACCGAGGTCCCCCCGGGCGACCATGACGCCGTCGGCCGCCGCGATCACCTCCTCGATCGCTCCGACCGCCTCGGGCGTCTCGATCTTGGCGATGAGCATCGGCCCTTCGGGTGGGGGAGGGACGGCGGTTCGCACCCGCTCGATGTCGGCCGCGGACCGCACGAACGAGACCGCCACGGCATCCACGCCCGCCTCCACGACGGCCGCCAGCAGCCGAAGGTCCTCGGGCGTCGGCGTCTGGATGGCGAAGCGGCCCGCCGGCAGGCTGACGCCCGGCCGGCCGCGCAGGTTGCCGCCGCTCAGCACCCGGGTCACCACCCGCTCGGGGAAGACCTCCTCGACCTCGAACTGGATGCCCCCGTCGCCGAGCGCCACCCTGTCACCCGGTCGCAGCTGGGCGATGAGCTCGGGTTGGTCCACCGCGATCCGCTCCCAGTCACTCGTCGCGTCGCCGTCGACCGGCACGAACTCCGCCGCGTCCCCCTCGGTGAAGTAGACGCCGCGGGCCGGGAACGTGGCCGCTCGGATCTTCGGCCCCGGCAGGTCGGCCATCACGCCGATGGTCTCGCCGGTGTCGGCGGCCGCCGACCGCACGTCGGTGATCCGCTCGAGCGTCTCCTCGAGGGGCCCGTGGGCCAAGGACAGGCGGGCCATGTTCATGCCGGCGGCGATCATGCGCCGCAGCGTCGCGGCGTCCTCCGACGCCGGCCCGATGGTTGCCACGATCTTCGTCCGGCGCTCCATTAGGCGCACGCTAAATGAGCGGCTGGCGGCTGCACGATTCGGGGCGCCCCGCCTCGGCGCTATGCGGCCGCCGCGAGCACCGGGGCCGGGATGACCACCGCTTCGTCGTCACTCGACCGCGCCGCGAGCATGCCCGGCAGGAACAGGAACGCCATGGTCACGACGGCGCCGGCGATCCCGGCGACGACCAGGGTCGGGCGGGCGCCGAACCTGGCGGCGACGGGGCCGGTCAGCGCGAACGACGCCGGCACGAGGCCCACGGCGATGAACCACTCGAAGCTGCACACCCGTCCGAGCAGGCGGGTGGGCACCAGGCGCTGCTTGGTTGTGGTCCACACGATGAGCCCGGCCGTCTCGAAGGCGTGGAACACGGCGCTGCACGCCATGAGCTGCCACACGTGGTGGGCCACGCCGTAGCCGGCGACGGCGAGGGTAGCGAAGGACCACGCGGCGTAGACGTAGGCCATGTGCCGGCGGGGCAGCCGGCGGCTGCCGACGAGCAGGGCGGCGCCCAGGGCGCCGACGCCGCCCGCGCCGAGCACCATCGACAGCGCCCCGGCGGACCGGCCGATGTCGTTCTTCACGATGAAGGGCAGCAGCACCTCCGACGGCCCCAGGAACAGCAGGTAGCCGAGGCTCGCGGCGAGGAACGTGCCCCACAGCCACACCTCGGACCGCACGTACCGGAACCCCTCGGCCATCTCGGCGACGACCGATCCGGGACCACCCACGCCCACCGGTGCCAGGCCCGGGCCCGCCGGCTGCCGCCCCCGCGTCCGCACGAAGACCAACAGCCCGATGGCGGCGGCGAAGGTCGCCGCGTCGAACACGAAGACCGGCCCCGTTCCCAGAAGGGCGGTCATCCACCCGCCGAGCATCGGCCCGACCAGCCGCAGGGCCAGCGGGCGCAGCAGTTGATCCAGGGCGTTGGCCTGAGGCAGAAGGTCGGGGGGCGCGACATCCGGCACCAGCGCGTCGAAGGCGGGGCCGAAGAAGGCGGTGGCCGCGCCGTACGCCGCCATCAGTGCGAGGACGTGCCACAGCCGCAGGTGGCCGCTCAGCGTCACGACGCCGAGCACCGTCACGATCAGGGCCCGGGCCGTATCGGCGACGATCATCACGCGGCGCCGGTCCCAGCGGTCGCTCACGACGCCGCCCGGCAGCAACAGCACGAGATGCGGGATCGACATGGCCAGGCCGACCGCCGACATCGCCGTCGGGACGTTCGACAGGCGGAAGACCTGCCACGCCAACGCCATGAGGAACACGCCGTCGCCGACGAGGGAGATCGTCGTTGCCCCGAACAGCAGGGCGTAGTCGCGGCCGCGCAAGGGCCGGAGGAGTCGGGCCATAGGTGTGGGGGGAGTGTGCTCAGCCGGCGAGGGCTACCACCGGCGCGGCGGCTTGCTCGCTCGCCTCGGTCCAGGCGTCGCGGGTCCAGGTGGGGAATCGGTCGGCGACCTCGGCCAGCACGTCGATGAGGTGGCTGATCTCGTCGTCGGTGTTGGCCGCCGTCACCTGGATCCGCACACCCACCTCGTTCCGCGGGACGATCGGGTACGCCGCCATCGTGATGTAGATCCCGCGCTCGAACAGGAACGCACCCAGCTCGTCGATCCGCTCCGGGTCGGCGAGCGGGATCTGGATGATCGGGAAGCCCGACTCGTTGGGCGTATAGATGTCGGCGGCGTCGAGGAACGTCAGCACCCGGCGCGTCTTGCGCGCGAGATCGGCACGGATCTCGTCGCCGCGTGCCTCGTTCACCCGAAGCCCCGCCAGCACCGTGGCCAGGGACGCGACGGGGGAGGGGCCCGAGTACGCGTACGGCGGCGCCGCCACCTTGAGGGCGTTTTTCAGCGGCGTAGGGCAGGCGATGAAGGCGAGCAGCGAGGAGTACGCCTTCGAGAAGCCGCCGACCAGCACGACGTTGTCGTAGGTCTCGTCGAAGTGACGGACGATGCTGTTGCCGCGCCGGCCGTACCCACTCAGATCATCCACCGACGGCTCGCCGATGACGCCGAAGCCGTGAGCGTCATCGACGTAGAGCAACGCGTCGTACTCCCGAGCGAGCGCGGCCAGCGCGGCCAGGTCGGGCACGTTGCCGGTCATGCTGTTGACCCCGTCGGTGGCGATGACACGCGGCCCCCGCACGCCGGCCCGCCGGTCCGCCCCCAGCAGCTCCTCGAGGTGGTCGAGGTCGTTGTGGCGGAAGCGGTGCACGGTCGTGCCGCGCGCCTTGGCGAGCGAGGAGCCGTCGTAGATCGTCTTGTGGGCCTTGCGGTCGAGGTAGAGGGTGCCGCCGCCGGTCAACAGCGGGATGACGGCGGCGTGGATGTGGGTGATGGTCGGCAGCGCCAGCGCGTCCTCGGCGCCGAGCAGGTCGGCCAACTCCACTTCGATCTGTTCGTAGAGCGCCGGGCTGGCGAGGATCCGTGACCAGCTGGGGTGCGTGCCCCACTGCGCCACGGCGTCGGGGATGGCGGCGATGATCTCGGGCTCGAGGTCGAAGCCGAGGTAGTTGCACGATCCGAAGTCGGCGAGCCACTGGTCACCGACGCGGATCCGCCGCCCGTCGATCTCGTCGACGACGGCATCGAGCATGGGGCTCGACGCACACAGGCGAGCGAGGTCCGAGCAGCTGTCCAGCCACCGTGAGAGCCAACCGCCGGCGTCGCTCCCGCCAGCCTTGCTGCGGTGAGTGGTACTAGGGACGCTCAGGGTGGTATCTGGCCGCTCCATTGGCCGTTGTTCGGCGAATGCACCCCCGCGCTTGAGGGATGGGCGTAGTCCGAATGACCCATTTCTGCGCCATGAAGCCCGAACCCGCTCATACTGGGACCCGTGCTTCTCGGGGAGCGGGAGCTCACCTACCCTCGGCGTATGGCGCGGCGGCATCAGTCCCGGTTGGCGGCCGACCGGGTCTGGGCGGTCTACCTGATCGCGGCGACCATCGCCGGCGTCCTGTACCTGTTCGTCCCGCCCTTCAGCCGCAACGGTCCGTTCTTCAATGTCCTGGGCCTGTCGACGGCCGTGGCCATCCTCGCCGGTGTCTGGCTCC
>JBOGIC010000441.1:0-11785 GCA_050744985.1 Acidimicrobiales bacterium | reverse complement strand
CCGACCGGGTCATGGGTGTGGGCGTACGCCGGCGGTTCTTCGACGGGGCCACCCGCCGGGCGATCGAGGTGCGGGACCGGGAGTGCTACTCGTTCTTCTGCGAGGCACCGGCTCAGCACTGCGAGGTCGACCACGTACAGCCGTGGTCGGCGGGAGGCCTGACAACGCAACAAAACGGGCGCCTGGCGTGCGGGTACCACAACCGTTGGCGGAACCATCGGCGAGGTCCGCCGTAATCCCACGCCGCGATCACTTTGATCACACGTCGCGACGATCACCGTGATGACTACATGGCCGCGCGTGTCGGTGCGTCCATACGTTGCAGCGCGAGCAAACGGGCCGAACCGGCCCTCACCGGAATGGGGTGGGGTTCGGGATCGGGCTCGCGGTCGACAGTCAAGCGCGGCAGCGGGCGGGTCGAGCCAGGCGCGCAGTCGCTAGTTCGCATCGAGCAGCAGCTCCATGGCGGCGAGGCCCGCCGTGACCCACACCACGCCTACCCGGCCCGCACCAGAACGCGTTCGGGCTCGGGCTCGCGCTCGACGGTGAAGCGGGGCAGCAGGCGGTCGAGCCAGACGGGCAGCCACCAGTTCGCCTCGCCCAGCAGCTCCATGGTGGCGGGCACGAGGATGACCCGGACGATGGTGGCGTCGACCGCCACGGCCACGGCCAGCCCGAGGCCGATGAGCTTGAGGGCGCGCACGTCGGAGAAGACGAACGTGCCGAAGACGCACACCATGATGGCGGCCGCCGCCGTGATGACCCGGGCCGTCCGGGCCAGACCCCGCGCCACGGCCTCGGCGTTGTCGGCGCCCTCGTCGTAGGCCTCCCGCACCGACGTGAGCAGGAACACCTCGTAGTCCATCGACAGCCCGAAGACGATGGCGAACAGCATCATCGGGGCCCACGGCTCGATCGGCGCATGCCCGCTGACGCCCAGCAGCTCGCCGGCCCAGCCCCACTGGAACACGGCGACCAGCACGCCGTAAGCGGCGCCGATGGACAGGAGGTTCATGAGCACGGCCTTGAGCGGCACCAGCACCGAGCGGAACACCACGAGCAGCAGCAGGAACGACAGGGCCAGCACGGAGCCCATAAACCAGGGCAGGCGCCGGCTGACGACCTCGGCGTAGTCGATGCCTCCGGCGGTCTGCCCGCCGAGGCGGACCTCCAGGCCGGTAGCCGCCGGAACGACCTCCGAGCGCAGGTGGCGCAGCAGCGTGACCGTGGCGGCGTCCTGGGGACCGGTCGTCGGGATCAGCTGGGCCACGGCAGCACGGCCCGACTCGGAGGGGTGGGCCGGCGTCACGGCCGCCACACCCGGGACGGCCCGCAGAGCGTCGAGCACGCCGGGGATGGCCTCGGCCGGGCCCTGCATGACGACGGCGATCGGGCCGGTCGAGCCGGCGCCGAACCCCTGCACGAGCAGGTCGTGCGCGCGCCGGGTCGTCGAGGTCGTCGGGTCGTTGCCCTGGTCGGCAAAGCCGAGGCGCATGGCGCACACCGGCGCGGCCATGAGCACCAGCACCACCAGTCCTGCCGCCGCGATCGCCGCCGGCCGGCGCTGCACGGCGCGCGCCCACGCCGCCCAGAAGCCTTCTCCGCTCCTGACGTCCCGGCGCGCCGGCTTGATGCGGCGACCGAGCACGCGGAGCATCGCCGGCACGAGGGTCACGGCCGCCGCCACCGCGATCAGGACGGCGGACGACGTTCCCAGCGCCAGCCCGTTGAGGAACGACAGGCCCATGATCAGCATGCCCAGCAGCGACACGACGACCGTGCAACCGGCGAACACCACGGCCCGGCCGGCGGTGCCCATCGCCTCGGCCACGGCGTCCTCCCGATCCGCACCGGCCGCCAGCGCCGCCCGGTAGCGCGTCAGGATGAACAGCGCGTAGTCGATGCCGACGCCGATGCCGATCATGGCGGCCACCTGCGGGGTGAACGACGGCGTGCTCACCACGTTCGCCCACAGGCCGACCACGCCCGTCGCGATGCCCACGCCGACGACCGCGGTGGTGATCGGCACGCCGGCGGCGAGGATCGACCCGAAGGCGATCACGAGGATCACGGCCGCCGCCAGCAGCCCCACCAACTCGCTCTTGGGCATGCCGCCCTCGGCGAACCAGCCGCCGCTCAGCTCGACGTCGACGCCGTGCCGGCGGGCGCCGTCGACCTGCGACCGCACGCCTTCGGCCGCCGCCAGCACCTCGTCCTCCTTGCCCGAGGCAAAGGTGATCTCGGCCTGCGCGACCCGGCCGTCCGGCGCGACCCGGAGAGTGTCGACCTGCACCACGCCCGGCACCGTCGCGACACCGGCGAGGAGCGCGTCGACCTGGGCGCGATCGGACGAGGCGTCGCCGAAGACGACAGCGCCGGTCTCGCCGCTCCGGGCCGGGAACTCCCGCTCGAGGATGTCCTGGGCGCGTTGGGAATCGGTGCCGGGCAGGCGGCCGTTCGTCGACCACTCGCCGGCCAGGTTGGAGCCGAGCGCGCTGATCGCGACGAGGGCGAACAGCCAGCCGGCAATGGTCCGCCACTGGTGACGGAAGCACGAGCGCGCGAGACGAGAAAGCATGGGAAAACCTCCGCTCTTGGGGACTTCGGGTTGCTGAGTTAGGTGGCCGGCAGGTACCGCACGGTCACGCCGCCCCCGCTCGAGCGGGCCTTGATGCGGCGTTCGGAGATGGGATCGGTGCGGACGTCGACACGCGTCGACCCGCCACTCGAACGGGCGTCGACCCGGTAGGCGGCCGGCGTCTCGGGCAGCTGGACGGTCACGCCGCCGCCGCTCGACGACACGTCGACGTCCGAGGGCACAACGGCGAGCGCGACCCGCACGCCGCCGCCCGAAGAGTGGGCCTTGACCGACGTGGCCGCCGACCGTTCGACGCGTACGCCGCCACCGGACGAGTCGAGATCGAGGCCGGTGCGCCCGCCGACCACACGGATGCCGCCGCCGGAGGACCGTAGGCGCAGCGCACCGTCCACGTCCTCGGCGCCGATCCCGCCCCCGCCGGCGCGGGCGTCGACCTCCACGCCCGCGGGCACGTCCACGTCGAGGTCGATCGAGCACAGGGCGACGAGGCTCCCGGGGCACGAGCTGCGGACGACGAGCGGTCGCCCTCGACCTGCTCGCGGTAGCGCGGGGACGTCAGGCCCCTGGTGAGCTTCTGGCGCACCGTGAGGGTGCCGGTGACGCTGGGATGGAGATCGATGCTCCCGGCGCCGTTGTCGATGCTGAGGCGCCGGATACCGTCATGGGTCGTGGTCGTGCGCTCGGTCGACGAGGCCAGCGCGCTCACCACCTGCAGCGTCGCCATGGCCAGCGCGAGCACCGCGATGACCGAGCCCACGACGATCCACGGTGTGCGGGACCGGGCCCGAGTCGCTTCCGTCATCCTTCCCCTCCTCCTCCGAGCCACCGCAACACCGCCAGCACGCGGCGGTTGTCGTCCTCGGTGGCGGCCAGGTCGAACTTCGCGAAGATCGAGTTGACGTGCTTCTCCACCGCGCCCTCCCCCACGACGAGGGACCTGGCGATGGCGGCGTTGGTGCGACCCTCGGCCATCAGCGCCAGAACCTCGCGCTCGCGGGGCGTGAGGCGCTCGAGCGGGTCGCGCCGGCGCGACCGGGCGAGCAGCTGGGCGACCACCTCGGCGTCGAGCACGGTGCCGCCGGCGCCCACCCGCCCGATGGCGTCGACGAACTCGGCCACGTCGGCCACCCGGTCCTTCAGCAGGTACCCGAGGCCGCCGCGGTCGTCCGCCAGCAGCTCGGCGGCGTAGCGCTCCTCGACGTACTGGGACAGGACGAGGATGGCGACCTCCGGGTAGCGCCGGCGGACGGTGAGGGCGGCCCGCAGGCCGTCGTCGGTAAGGGTCGGCGGCATGCGCACGTCGACGACGGCAAGATCGGGACGGACGCGGGCGACGGCGTCGACGAGGGCCGGGGCGTCACCGACGGCGGCGACGACGTCGAAACCGGCGTCGCTCAGCAGCCGGACGATCCCGGCGCGCAACAGCACGCTGTCCTCGGCGATCACGATGCGCATGGGATCTCCGCGACGAGGGTCGTGGGGCCGCCGGTGGGGCTGATGACGCGCAGCCACCCGCCCACCGCCTCGACCCGCTCGGCCAGACCGGCGAGGCCGGTGCCCCGCGCCGGGTCGGCGCCGCCGGCGCCGTCGTCGGTGATCTCGACGACAAGCCGTTCGGCCGTACCGGCAATCGCGACCGTCGCCCGGGTGGCGCGGCTGTGGCGGGCCACGTTGGTCAGCGCTTCGGCGACGACGAAGTACGCCGCACTCTCGACGGGCGCCGGGGGCCGGGACGACAGCGTGATGTCGAGCGTGACCGGAACCGGGCAGCGCGCCACGACGGCGGACAGGGCGGCGTCGAGCCCGCGATCCTCGAGGATGGCGGGATGGATGCCGCGCACCAGCTCGCGCAGCTCGGTCAGGGCGCGCTTGGCCTCCTCGTGCGCCTCGGCGACAAGGGCGGCGGCCGTGTCGGGGTCGGTCGGCAGCTTCTCGCGCGCCTGGCCGAGGTCCATGGCCAGCGACACCAGGCGCTGCTGGGCGCCGTCGTGAAGGTCGCGGCTCGATGCGGCGCCGCTCGGCCTCGCCAGCGTCCACGGCGGCGACGCGCCGGGCCTCGACCCGGGTCAGCTGCGCCGACAGTTCCGCCACCGAGTCCCGCCGCGCCATGAGCAGACCCTCGGCGACCCAGCGGTCGAGCCGGGCCATCAGGCGGACGACCCACGGGGCCACGACGAGGAGCAGCACACCCAGAGCGCGGCGGCGACGGCCGGCAGGCCCGGGCCGACCCGGAAGAGCCCGAAGTTCGCGCTGCCCTCGCGCAGGGCGGCCACGTAGAACGGCAGGAACGTGAGCGCGAGGCCGCAGGCCGCGACGGCGACGCTCACGGTGAACGTGACGATCCCGAGGGGCAGGAGGGCGAGGAGGTAGCCGATCTCCTTCCACCGGCTCGGCGACTTGACGCGCTCGAGCAGCCGGCTGAACCAGTTGGTGCCCTGCAGCGACGGGTGCGGATCGGGGAGGTCGAGGTCGAGCAGGGCGGCGAGACGTGACCGCTCCATCGACCCCAGGGCGCGCGCCGTGACGAACGTCGCCCACAAGACCGGCACCGCCAGCGGCAGCACGATCAGCAGGCCCAGCGAGGTCGACAGCAACGTGATCACGACGGTGAACGTCACGACGCCGGCCGGGAGGTCGGTGGCCACCTCGCACACCTCCCGCCACGTCCGGGCCGTGCGCCACGGTGCGAGCGTCGCCCTGATCATATGACCACCGTACGGAGATGGCGGCCTCCCGACCATCCTGCTGCCCTACGGCCCGGGGGTGGGGGAAACCCCCGATCGTTCTCGTAACAAGCTCGTAAGAACTCTGCTCATCCGTCGGTGACACGGCCCACGAATACCCGTTGAACACACGCAGATCTAATGGCGAAACAAGGGAGGAATCGTGTTCAACAAACGCGCAAAGCGTTGTGTCGTCGCCGCCACCGCATTGGCAATACTCGCCGGCGGCACCGCCGCGCTGCTCGGGCCGGGCTCGAGCATCGCGTCGAGCCACCGGGAGGCTCCGCTGATCGGCGGCGACCCGCAGGTGGACGACACCGACCTGTACGCATTCGTCAGCCCGGACAAAGCCGACACCGTCACGTTGGTGGCGAGTTGGTACCCGTTCCAGGAGCCGAACGGCGGCCCGAACTTCTACCCGTTCGCGACCGACGCCCGGTACAACATCAACGTCGACAACGACGGTGACGCCAAGGCGGATGTCACCTATACGTGGGCGTTCAAGAACAACGTCCGTGACGACGTCGGGCAGTTCCTTACGAATACGGGACCGGTGCGCAGCCTGGACGACCCCAACCTGAACGTCTTCCAGACCTACGACCTCACCGTCACGACCGGGGGCCAGACCAAGACGCTGCTCAGCAACGCCGTCGCGGCGCCGTCCAACGCCGGCCCCGCCTCGATGCCGGACTACGCGGCCCTGCGCCAGCAGGCCGTCAAGCCGCTGCCGGGCGGCGGCCAGCAGTTCGTCGGCCAGGCCGACGACTCGTTCTTCCTCGACCTGCGGGTGTTCGACCTGCTGTACGGGGCGAACCTGAAAGAGACCGGCCAGGACACGCTGTCGGGCTACAACGTCAACACCATCGCGCTGCAGGTGCCGAAGTCGGAACTGGTGGCCAAGGGTGACGCCACGGCCAACCCGGTCATCGGCGTGTGGAGCGCGACCCAGCGCAAGGGCACGGCGGTCACGTCCTCTGCTCCTGGCGCCGCCGCCTCCAACGGCTACGTGCAGGTCTCGCGCCTGGGCAACCCGTTGGTGAACGAGGTCGTCGTCCCGCTCAAGTACAAGGACGCGTTCAACGGCCTCACGCCCGACAAGGACGCCACGGTGGCGCCCGTCGTCGACAAGGTCCTGAACCCGATCCTTCCCGGGCTCGTCCAGGGCATCTACAAGGTCCCCGCCCCGGCGACGCCTCGCAACGACCTGTTCGAGATCTTCCTGACCGGGCTGTGCAAGGACTGCAAGGGGCCCGACGGCAAGGTCGCCATCCCCGTCGACCTGAACTCGCAGATGCTGAACCGGGACGGCAAGAAGGGCGCCGACTTCGTTCCTGCCGAGATGCTGCGGCTGAACACGTCGATCCCCCCGACCGCCACGCCGGACCGCCTCGGCGTCATCGCCAAGGACCTGGCCGGGTTCCCGAACGGCCGCCGCCTCACCGACGACGTGGTCGACATCGCCCTCCAGGCGGTGGAGGGTGCGGCGCAGTCGGGCCAGATCGTGCAGGCGCTGGCCAACGGCGACGGCGTCAACCGCAACGACGCGGCCTTCGGCACGGCCTTCCCGTACGTGGCCCTGCCCCACACGGCGGCCGTGAACACGGTCACCGCCACCGGGGACGCCGCTCGCTCGGCGGCGGCAAGGCAGCCGGCGGGATCCACCTCCTCGGAGGACGGCAGTTCGGCGTGGCCCATCGTGCTCGTCGTCGCCGGCATCGCCGTGCTGGTGATCGGCGGTGGAGCCCTCGTGCTGCGGAGCAAGAAGGCCTGATGAAGACCCTGGCAACTCTGGCCCTGGCCGCCGCGCTCTTCGTAGCCGGCGGCCTCGGCCTGACCGGGCAGCCGGGGCCGGCGGCGCCGGTCGTGGGCTCCGCCTTCGGCCGGCCGCCGGCCGGTGACGTCGATCTCGCCAACCACGTCGACCAGTTGCAGCGGCGGCTCGCGGCGGTCCCGGCCGATCACGTGTCGTGGGCGTCGCTCGGCCTCGCCTACGTCGAGCAGGCCCGGGTGACGGCCGACCCGTCCTACTACCCGAAGGCGGAGGGCGCGTTGGCCCGCTCGCTCGAGCTGGACACCACCGAGAACTTCCCCGCCTACGCCGGGCGGGCGGCCCTGGCGTCGGGCCGCCACGACTTCGCCGCCGCCCGTGATCTCGCCCGCCGGGGCCTGGACATCAACCCGGCCAGCGCCACCTTGCTGGGCGCCCTCGGCGACGCCGAGATCCAGCTGGGCAACTACCCGGCCGCCTTCGACGCGATCCAGCGCATGGTGGACGTCGCCCCGGGCACGGCCTCGCTCACCCGGGCGTCGTACGCGTGGGAGCTGCGGGGCGAGGTGGGCGAGGCGACGGCGCTGATGCGCCGGGCGCTCGACGATGCCGTCACCGCCGCCGACCGGGCCTTCGCCCGCTACTACCTGGGCGAGCTGGCCTTCCACGCCGGCGACCCGACGGGCGCGCTGGCCGAGTACGAGGCGGGGCTGGCGGCCGACCCGTCCCAGGCCCGCCTGCTGGAGGGTCGCGCCAAGGCCCGCGCCGCCCTCGGCCAGACCGAGGCCGCGCTGTCCGACTACGCCACGGTCGTCGCCCGCCTACCCGAGCCGGCGTACCTCATCCAGTACGGCGAGTTGCTCGAGTCGGCGGGGCGGGTGGACGAAGCCCAGCAGCAGTACCGGCTGTTCGCGACCGTGGCCCGGCTGTTCGAGGACAACGGCGTGCGGCCCGACGTCGACCAGACGCTGTTCGCCGCCGACCATGGCGACCCGGCGGCGGCCCTGCGCTACGGCGAGGCGGGCATCGCGACGCGGCAGTTCGTCGACATGGCCGACGCCTACGCGTGGGCGCTGCACGTCAACGGCCGCGACACCGACGCTCTCGCGTGGTCGGACAAGGCACTCGAGCTGGGCACCCGCAACGCCCTGTTCCACTTCCACGCCGGCATGATCCGCGCCGCGCTGGGCGACTCCGGCGGGGCCCGTGCCCGCCTCACCCAGGCCTTGGAGATCAACCCCCACTTCAGCCCGATCTGGGCCCCGGTCGCCCGCCAGTCCCTGGGTCTTTGAGGAAGAACAGGTTGCCGTAGCCGTAGGTGCGGCGGCGCTCGTGGGGGCGCATGCCGCGGCCGTCGTGGTCGAAGCACCGGTAGCCCATCGCCTCCATGAGGTCGATCGACTCGGCCGTCGGGGGCGAGGCCATGCCTTCGTAGTCGCCCGCCTCGACGGCGACCAGCGGCGCCCCTTCCCGCAGGATCCGCGCCATCCCCCGCAGGATCGACGTCTCGGCGCCCTCGGCGTCGATCTTGACCATGTCGGGGTGGAGGTCGTGTGTGGCGCAATAGCCGTCGAGCGCCACCGTGGGCACCGGGTACGTGTGGGCTCGGAGCCGGGCGCGTTCGTGGGCGGGCACCCGGGCGCCGGCGAGGACCGTGTTCAGCGCGGAGTACTCGGGCCCGAAGTCGTGCAGCTCCGCGGTGCCCGGGCCGGCGTGGACGGCGCACGGCTCGACGACGACGTTGGCGCGACCGGCCACGTTGCGGGCGAGCAGCGGCAGCGTCCGGCGACCGGGCTCGAAGGCGACGACGCGTCCCGTGGGCCCGACCGCACGAGCGGCGAGCACCGTGAAATAGCCGTACTGCGCGCCGACGTCGACGAACACGTCACCGGGCCGGAGGTGGTCGAGCAGGACGCGGGTCAGCGCCGGCTCGATCCGGCCGTCCCGGCACAGGGCGTCTCCGACGATCTCGGGCCGCACGACGGTGAGGCGCTGGCCATCGAACAGCGTGCACGTCACTGTGCGCGTCGCCGGTTGCGTCGCCGGCCGCGTCGCCGGCCGGGTCATCGGTGCCCTACGGTCGGCGGGTGCTCTACCTGGTGCGCCACGGCGAGACCGCGGCCAACGTCGAGGGGGTCTTCCTGGGACGGGCCGACCCGCCGCTGACCGATCTCGGCCGCCGGCAGGCGGCGGCGCTGGCGGTGGCGTTGCCCACCCCGAAGCGGCTCGTCACGAGCCCGTTGCGGCGGGCACGGGAGACGGCCGCCGCCTTCGGCGTCCCCGCCGAGATCGACGACCGCTGGATCGAACTGGACTACGGCGAGCTCGAGGGCACACACCCCAGCGCCGTGCCCGACGACGTGCGGGCCCGGTGGCGCAGCGACCCTTCGTACGCGCCACCCGGCGGCGAGTCGCTGGCGAGCCTTGCCGCGAGGGTGCGGCCGGCCTGTGAGGCGCTCGTCGCGGCGGCGGACCTCGACGACGTCGTCGTGGTGACGCACGTGAGCCCGGTGAAGTCCGCCATCGCCTGGGCTCTCGACGTCGACGACACCGTCGCCTGGCGGATGTGGGTCGAGGACGCCGC
The DNA here is from genome assembly GCA_050744985.1 of Acidimicrobiales bacterium. GTDB lineage: Bacteria > Actinomycetota > Acidimicrobiia > Acidimicrobiales > AC-14 > JBOGIC01. The sequence goes on along the minus strand of JBOGIC010000441.1, from coordinate 2,111 downwards.
GGTGGCGCGCGTCGGCGTGGGGCCGGACGGGCCGGTGCTGCGGTCGTTCAACGAGCACTGGCCGTGAGCCCCCGCAGCAGCCCGAACAGATCGGCGGCCGTGTCGGCCCACGCCGGCAGGGCCTGACCTCGGGCCGCCGCCCCGTCGGCCAGACGTGCGCGCCAGATCGTGTCGGTGGCCAGCCGGTCGAGGGCGGCGGCCAGGCCGGCGACGTCGCCCGGTTCGACGAGGACGCCCGAACGGCCGTCCTCGATCAGGTTGGGCAGGTTCCCGGCGCGCCATCCGACGGGCGGGATCCCCGCCGCCAGCGCCTCCCCGTAGACGGTGCCGTACGGCTCCCGCCGCGATGGCAGGACGAAGGCGTCGGCCCCGGCGTAGAGGGCCTGCACCTCGGCGCGGCTGATCGGCCCGTGCCAGACCACCCGGGTGGCGAGGTCGGGCCGGCGGAGGCGGGCGTGCACCCGCGCCGCGTACCGCGCCTCCACGTCGTCGCGCCCGGCGAGGTGGAGCGTGGCCCGACCGGGCGACAGCCGGGCGAAGGCGTCGAGCAGCTCCAGCGTGCCCTTGCGCGCCATCCAGTTGCCGACGCTGAGAAACGCCACCTGCCGGCCGCGGCGCAAGTCCTCCGGCGGGGCGGACGCCGGGGCGTCACAGCCGGGTGCCGCGACGCGCGCCGGTACCGGTAGGGCGGCTTTCAGCGCGTCGCTCGCCGCGATGACGAGGTCACAGCGGCGGTAGAGCGTCCGGTCGAGCACGGCCTGCATCGTTCGGTGGGGCCACCGGCGGTCGATGCCCCCGGGCGGCTGATGGACGATAGCGGCGAGCGGGCGACGCCGTTCCGGGTCCCGCCACATGGCCACCCGCGCCGCGGCGATGCTGTCGACCACGACGACGACGCCATGCGCCATCGCGAACGGGTTCTTCACGACCGGGACGGCGACGAACTCGACGGCCGCGCCATGGGCGCCGGCCAGGTCGGCCACCCGCCGGTGGTAGAGGTAGCCGCCCGTCAACTGATCCGGGGGGCCGAGCGTCAGGAGCGAGACCAACATCCGCGTCATCCACGTATCCCCTACCGCCTTCGGACCGTCGGGAATCTTCGGCGGCGGCGAGCGCTACCCGGTGGAGCTGGCGCGCGCCGTCAACCGGCTCGAAGGCGTGGACTGCGAGCTGGTGACCTTCGGGCCCCGCACCGCGGACGAGGTCGTCGACGGGCTGCCGATCCGCGTGCTGCGCGCCGTCGCGCACGTCGGCGGCCACCCCGCCCGCCCGCTCGGTCCGGGGCTGCCGGCGGCGCTGCGCGGTGCCGACATCGTCCACGCCCACCACCTCACCGCCACGTCGAGCCGCCTCGCCGCGCTCGCCGGCAGGGCGCGCGGCGTGCGCCGAGCGGTCACCGACCACGGCCTGGACGGGCGCCCGTGGTTCGGGCTGTTCGACCGCTTCCTCACGGTGTCGACGTACTCGGCCGAGATCTTGGGCGCGCCGCCCGACCGGACGGCAGTCATCTACGGCGGCGCCGACGAGGAGCGGTTCCGGCCCGGGGACGAACGCCGCGACGGCGTGCTGTTCGTCGGACGCCTGACCCCGCACAAGGGCGTCGACCGCCTCATCGAGGCGCTGCCCGACGGCGCCCGCCTCACGATCGCCGGCACCGGCGGGCACGACCCCCACCCGCCGGCGCGTGACTATCCGGAGCACCTCCGCCGGCTGGCCGCCGGCAAGGACGTGGAGTTCGCCGGCGCCGTCCCCGACGACGGGCTGCCGCGCCTGCTTCGGACGGCGGCGGTCGCCGTCATGCCGTCGGTGCACCGCAGCTGCTACGGCACCGAGGTGGCCGTGGCCGAGCTGCTGGGCCTCAGCGCGCTGGAGGCCATGGCCAGCGGCACTCCGGTCGTCGCCAGCGCCGTCGGCGGTCTGCCCGAAGTCGTAGCCGACGGCGCCACGGGCTACCTCGTGCCACCCGGCGACGTCGGCGCGCTGCGGGCCCGCCTGTCCGAACTGCTCGGCGATCCGGCCCACGCGCGCCGGTTGGGCGACGCGGCGCGGCACCGGGTCGTCGAGCGGTTCACCTGGCGAACGTGCGCGCGGCGATGTGTCGATGCCTACAC